>CAIJKT010000152.1 GCA_903821255.1 uncultured Lentisphaeria bacterium
CCGACTCCGACACTTTGGAGTGCCGTTGAGCAGAGATTGTTTCGCCCATGCGGCCAGCATAACAAACCGGACAGCCGTCCGACTCCGACACTTTGGAGTGTCGTTCCGCACAACGGTTATTCGTCTTCTCAAACATTCTGGATCCCGCGACTGCGGGAGACACTGTCTGTGCAGGACCGTCCGACACGGACGGCGCTACACCAAACCCATTTTGGACACGCCTCCAGTCCCAGCCCATGCGTCCGGCATAATAAACCGGGCAACCGCCCGACTCCGAGAGTTTAGAGTGCCGTTGAGCACAAAACTTTTGTTTTTTCAAACAACTCCGAGAACCTGGAGTCTCGTTGAGCATAATGCATTTTCGTTATGGGTCGGGGCCTATGGGGCATTTTGGACAACCGGCCAGCACATTTTGGACAACCATCAGCCTCATTTTGGACAGTCACCCGCCATAGGCCTTATGAGACCCATAGGCCCCATTGGACCCATTGTTCTGCCCCTGCGCAAACATAACCCGGATGCAACGGACGTCCGATTCCGGAGAGTTTAGAGACATCTTGAACGGAACCTCTTTCAATTTTTCCCGCTTTCAACTCTCCCGTTTTAAAATTTTAAAACTTCAAAACTTCAGCATTTGTCTTTACATATATAGTAAATTTGTAAATCAGATACTGTGTTAATGCTTATCCATAAATCACTTAAATCAATTTTTTTGCCGCAGAAAAATAAAAAAACTAAAGCCCGGAAGCGCCGGTCGTCTGACCGGCTTTTTCCTCCCCCTGCGCGATTCTCCTGAGCTGGTTGTTGCTGCCCGCCCGGACTGAACCGGGGAGCCTGAATACAAGCGGCCGTAAAACTATTTAATGCAAATTCAAAACGCAAAATGAATGGAACAGCCCTTGATTTTTGACGAAAAAGAACGATTTTATCAAGTTCTAATTGTATTCTAAAGTGGAGAGATTCAGGGGTCGGATTTTGGACCGCCGCTTTTCCGGGATAAGTCCTGGTCACAAACAGCAGCAGTATTGTAAATTAGGAAAGTTATGGAAAACGAGAACAGTGATAATAATACTTCAAACCTGCCGGCGGTAACACACCAGGTACGGCGAAGAGAGAGCAGAAAAGTTGTGATGGTAAAGGTGCCGGTAATGGTCGTAAGACCGAAGGCCCCGCCGAATCGTCCGGATTACACCAGGCGGCGCACCCTGGTGCTGGACAGTTGCACCATCTGCAAGTATGCCTGGAAAATGGATGTGCTCGGCACCGAGGAAATCTATTGCAACCGTGACGATAGCTGCCCGATCGACCGGGAATCGTTCAGACACCTCAACGCGTTCCATGTGGATGCCGGCATATCGGAAACGGATGTGGTTATTCGCTGGATCGGCGAAAGAAGAAGGGACAAGATGGCGGTTGAACCCGACGGCCACTGCCTGGAATACGAAAAGGAACCGGAGAAAACGGTCCAGTTGATTAAAGAAGAACGGCGGCTCAAAGCCTCCGAACAGAAGCGCATTACCCCCGCCAAACGAAAGCGGAACCGGAAAAAGAAAGCATAATACCGAATCGCAATCTTAAAAGTAAGCAAAGACCAGAGCAATTTTTACCGGACAGAACTGATATTAATTCTGTTTTTTTACGATATAAACAATTCGGGAATACCGCCAGACGCGCTGACGGCATTCCCTGACTTTTTTTTACCGACGGTGACACTTGACCATCAGTTCGATCTCATCCAGTGAAAGCGTCTGCCGGTTCCAGTTGCCGGCGGTTCCGCCGCACAACAGATCGACCGTAAAGCCGGCATTTTCCAGCAGCAGCCGCAATTCCACCGGCGTAAAACATTTTTCCTTCACCTTGATTGCCGGATCAAAGCCGGGATACCATTCGCCCAGCCGGACCACGCGCGTCAAAGTATAAGGATCGAAATTCCCGGCGGCAACATCTGCGTCGGTGTAATGCCGGACGATTTCGAAGGCGTTCCGCACCGTCATCAGCAGCGGCGCGCCCGGTTTCAGCGCCGCCGCCAGATTCCGCAGAATCGCCCGTTCATGCGTCAGCGGGTCGTCATCGACCGACAGCAGCCCGAACGCCCCCTCGCAGAGGCAGATGGCGGCATCGAATTGTTCCGGCAGCGTAAAATCGGCGGCATCGGCCTGGATGAAGCGGACTGTCACCCCGGCAAGCGCCGCCTTCTTCCTTGCTTCGGCCAATTGTCCGGAGGAAATATCCAGTCCGGTCATCGCGATGCCTCTGGCGGCCAGGGACACCGCGTGACGTCCGGTACCGCAGCCGATGTCCAGCACTTTCATCCCGGCGTGCAGCGGCATTTCCCGCAGCAGGAATTCCGTTTCGAAAGCAGTGTTGGCAGTAAAAGGTTCGTCTTCGTAATGTGGAGCGTTAAAATCGTAGAACTGTTTCCAGGTATTATTCATGATTGATCCTGATTTGAGCGTAAAGACAATAAAACACCGCCGGACAGTCTATGTCCGGTAAGCCGTTGAGTGATGTTCATCACCCGTTTTCCCTTACGCAAGCATCCAGAATCCTCGGCAATATCAGGTGCGGCACTATGCCATACCTTCAGCCTGGTATCACTAATAGTAAACCGTTTTCAAAAAAATTCAACCCGGTCCGGCAAAAAAATTAATATGAAACCTCTACCCCGTGCGGCTTTCAAAAAACTGGATATGTCTTGCATTATAACTGCATTATTGTATTATAACTACAAAGTTGCATTATAACTGCATTATTGACTTGAAACTACAATTTGCATATTGTATAGTAGGTCATGAAGTTTATAAAAACAAAATTGCAAAGACGCTCTGAAGGTTATCAGCCAGATTGGGTAGCGGACAATATCTGGATTAAAGTAAAAACAAATCTTCGGGCCATTTTTGCTGTAAGGGAAGATATTCTTCTATTGTCTTATGCAATGGCCGAACAACCTGGATTGCGTGCATTTCTGCTGCTCCTGGAACCGCACATAACCCAATCTCGGCTTTATGATGAATGGCGGAAAATGCAAACGGCTTTCCATTCCGAGATATTTGAGCGCATAAAGATTGTTATTTTTAAGGACGGAGCGTTTTCCGGCATTCCAGATGGACCACCGCCTGAACTTCTTGATGATCTAAGGGAAATATGTAAAAAGGAACTGTCCGTCAGACAAACTCCATTGCCAAGGCCTGACTTCAAGTCGGAGATTCTTAAGATTCTCGTTTATCAGTGGCTAAGGCGAAGCGGCCCGTTGACGCTGGATTCGCTTGCTGACACCGCGGGATGCAATTACCGGACGCTGGCAAATACGCTGGAGTGGATGGGAAATGCAATTATCCGGTCTTCCAGCAGAAGCGTCGAACTTAAATACTTTCCTGAAGAGGCATGGGAATGGCTCCTTGTGAATTCCCGCAAATCGCGGTTGACAAAAAGATACTCAGATTGTTCGGGACAGCCGCGTTCGATGGAATCGCTGCTTAAGCGCCTGGACAGGATACAACTCAAAAATATTGCCGTCGCCGGCATGCCGGGAGCAAGGCATTATTATCCTGATATTGATTTAATCGGCATACCAAGACTTGATCTTGCAGTGCATTGTCCGGAAAAATATCTGGAGATTGATTTTATTGAAAGACTTGATCCGGCTCTGAAACAGGAGGAGGATACTGACAAGCCGGCATCCGTTGTTTTACATTTCATCCGCAGGCAAGACTCCCTTTTCGAAACCAATCCCCGGGGTATTGCCTGGGCCGATCCTGTTGAATGTCTGCTTGATCTTCATGAGATGCGCCTGGAGCCGCAGGCGCTGGAGTTTCTCAATTTTCTTAAAACCAGGGGGAATGTAATTCATGAATGAAATGGAAGATGCAATGAAATCAGTTTATCCGAGGCAGGTCTTGAGTGAAATTGCCGGAGCGATTCCTGGTGGCTGTAAAAAGAACATGATAATAATCGGAAGTCTGGCGGTCGGGTATCACTTTTTCGTAGAAAACGAATCTATGGCAATACGCACGAAAGATGCCGACTGTCTCCTTTCTCCGCGAATTAAAGCCGTTCCCGCCGGGGAGGCAATCGCCGAAAAACTTTTTGACTCAGGCTGGGTTCAAGCCGACAGCGGGAAATGGGGCAAACCCGGCAATGAAAACACGCCGACGGATCAGCTTCCCGCCCTTCGTTTGACGCCTCCAGGCAGGAAAGACTGGTTTATCGAACTTCTCACCGTTCCCGAATCTCAGAAAGACCGTGACAGGAAATGGGTTTCATTGAAAACCAGTCGCGGCTATTTCGGACTTCCGAGTTTTGGATTTTTATCGCTGACTGATTTTAAACCATTGAAAACTGCGCTGGGGGTTTACATCGCCAGACCTGAAATGATGGCGCTTGCCAATATGCTCGAACATCCTTCTATAAGTCCTGATTTGATGTCGGGAAAAATTCATGGGGACAAAATTAAACGCAGCAATAAAGATTTGGGCCGTGTGCTTGCAATAGCCTATCTAAGTATAGCAAAGAATGAAGACATTATGACAGAGTGGCCCGGTCTTTGGCGGGAAGCTTTACAGAAGCGCTTTCCTGATGACTGGCAAAATCTCGCTCAGTCCGCTGGTTCAGGAATACGACAATTGCTTCAGAGTGCATCCGATTTGGATGAAGCATATCATACGTGCAAATATGGCCTGCTTGCATCACAACAGCCAACGATGAGTCAGCTGAAAATAGCCGGACAGCGCTTATTGCAGGATGCCGTTGAACCTCTGGCGGAAATGACCAAAATAGAAAATTGAAGTGACCCGGCTGCGATGCCCTATAGATTGAATTTTTATGCTTAAAAACGTAGAATCAGTTAAATAAAGTGGGCAGAACCGATAAATAACGAAGATTTTTAACAGGGATGAACAGGATTTCCAGCTCAGCTTTAATCTTGGTATCCCTGTTAAAATATAAAGCCGGTCAGGCGACCGGCGCTCCCGGAGGGGGAATTGCGGCATCCGCACGGGGGGGCGGATGCCGGAAAGCATAGGTTACTTGCCTAACGATTTCAGTTCTTTTTTTGCTAATTCATGTCCCTGTTCCGCAGCCTTCTGATACCATTTCACCCCTTCGGCGGGGTCTTTGGCGACGCCATCGCCGTTGATATAGAAACTGCCGAGATTGTACTGTGCGTTCGCGACGCCCTGTTCGGCGGATTTGCGGGTCCATTTGACCGCCTCGGCCATGTCTTTTTCGACGCCGTTGCCGGTTGCATAGTAGATTCCCATATTGTGCTGTGCGAACGGATTGCCCTGTTCGGCGGATTTGCGGTACCATTTGACCGCTTCAACCTGGTTGTCAGCTACGCCCTCGCCGCTTTCATAGCAGGCGCCGAGCATGAACTGCGCGTTCGCATCCCCCTGTTCGGCAGCTTTCTGATACCATTTGGCTGCTTCAGCCATGTCTTTGGCAACGCCGGCGCCGTTTGCATAGCAGTATCCGAGATTATACTGCGCATCCGCATTGCCCTGATCCGCGGCTTTGCGGAACCATTCCACGGCTTTCTCTATATTTCCGGTGACCCCTTCGCCGAGGGCATAGCACAGCCCAAGATTTTTTTGTGCCGGCGCCACTCCCTTTTCGGCGGCTTTACGAAACCATTCCACGGCTTTCACCGGGTCCGCCTCCACGCCTTCACCTCTCTTATAACAAGATCCGAGCGAGAGTTGCGCCCACTCGTTGCCCTGTTCCGCAGCTTTACGGTACCATTCAACCGCCTTCACCGGGTCTTTTCCCACGCTCTTGCCTGTTTCATAACACAAACCGAGGGCAAGCTGTCCCGTCGCATACCCGTTTTCGGCGGATTTACGGTACCATTCAACCGCCTTCGCCGGATCTTTCGCCACGCCATTGGCGAATTCATAACATTTTCCGAGTTCATACTGTGATTTAGCATCTCCCTCTCCGGCCGTTTTGCGGAAGTCTTCCGCGCCCGCGCCAAAAGCATGACCGGGGCAAAGACCAATCACCAGCAATACTAAAATTACCAGATTCTTACGCATTTTACTTTCTCCTTAAAAATCAGAGTGTTCCGTGATTAAGACATAAATCCGGTCGGACGACCGGCGCTCTCAGGAGGGAATCGCGGCATCCGCCGGGGGGCGGACGCCGGTGAGGGTCGAGACTATTCTTCTTCGTGATGCTGTCTTTC
>CAIJKT010000153.1 GCA_903821255.1 uncultured Lentisphaeria bacterium
TCACCGCGCTGCTGATCGAAGGCGGCGGCGAACTGGCCGCGGCGGTGCTTGATGCCGGCATCGTGGACAAAGTGGAATTTCACATCGCCCCGAAAATACTGGGCGGCAGAGACAGCCGCCCGGTAATCGGCGGTGTCAATCCGTTGACGCTGGCAGAGGCCTTATCTTTGAAAAACATCTCAATTGAACGCGCCGGCGAAGATATTATTGTCATCGGCTATCCGGATTATTCAACAAAACATTAAACGCAAGTCAAGACGTTTGGGACAACCGTTTCTTAGCCTGAAGCAGCTCTTTATCAGACGGCGGCAATTCCCGGAAACGCAACTGCTGATATTCTTTTAACACTTCTGTTATCCGCTGAACTTCAGCAGGCGGAATATTTAAATCAGTGATCATTTTTGCGAATTCTGAAACAGTTGTGTTTACTTGTACTTCCAGATTATATCGCTTTTTCAGCATATTTGCAATCCTTGCATATTCTTTACTCAATTCGACAACATTTTTATGCAGTTCAGCAAGGCTTTTATACTCTTTCCTGCGTGACTTACGATGACGGATATAGAGAATTAATGCGAAAACAAACAGCAGCAGGCTGATTGGACCGCGTATTGGATGGAAAAATATTGCATCAAATAGCTCATAAATGGCGGTTCCGGTATCAGTGATGATTTTTGCGAAATATCCGCGCCGCAGATCGGACAATAACTGCTGGAAAAATTGTTGAAAACGGTCGCCGGCAGACTCCCATGACCCCATCTCATGTTTGAAATTGGGAACCCCGGAGGGCGGCGTCGGCTCCAGCATGACCCATTTTTTGAGATCGCGGTCATAGGCCTCCAGCCAGGCATGGGCGTTGCCCAGACGCGAAACGTAATATTTGCCGGAAGGATGGCGCTCTTCACAGATAAATCCGGTGACATAACGGGATGGAATGCCTTTCTCCCGCAGCAGCAAAGCCATACCGGAGGCAAAAAGTTCGCAATGCCCGGCTCTGGTTTTCGCTAGAAAATGAATTACCGGATCAGATTTGCCGGCATCATTGCCGCCTAATTTGTAGGTAAAATTGCCGGCGAAGAACTTTAACAGCGCCGAGATTATTTCCGCATCCCTGACCGGCTGTTTCAGCTTTTTAAACTCCGCAATATTGCCGGCTATCTCGTTTAACTGCTGGACGATATCCGGCGGCAAATCCAGATATTCACGCGTGGTAACCGGTACGGCAGGCTCCTGCCAGACGGATTCAATGACCGGCCTGGGAGTGAATACCGTGTAGCCGCCGTCTTTTTCCCAGTCCTGCGGTTCAAACACGCCGTCGCGGTTGTAAGCAATGCGGTTGGCGATGATGTCAAACTGCCGCACATTTGCCGGCGTCAGCAGCACTTTGCTGGTAAAATTCTTTGACGGCTGAACTTCAAAAACAAAATCATCTTTTTTATCCGTATCAAAGAAAAAGGTTTTTATGGCGAGCATGCCGGGATAGGTTTTGTTTTTAAGCTGGCGAACGTTCTGGTCTCCGGCTTCCAGCCAGCGGCCGTCGCGGTAACTTACATAAGCATAGCCGCGGAGATAACCAGGCACATGCTTCGAAACGGCTCGCAGCACGATAACATTCTGGTTCTTTACAATATCCTCGTTAAACGTCCGGTTCAGATCCACTTCCCGGTCAAAAACCGTATGTTTTACCGGCTGCATCATGCGTCTGACCCCCAGCCGCATAAAGTAATTCTCCAGCCTCCGTATACTGTCTTCGTTTATTTTATAAAGCTTCCATGCGCCAGCCGCGCAAAGCGGCAACAGCACAAAAAGAAGACCGAGGATAACCCCCTTCCGCCAGCGGTATGGTTGATACTTGCGGTCGATTCTTTGCGATTCGGAAATTCTCAGACTCAGCAGAATCAGGAAGAGATTTATCGTGATCACAATAATAAACGCGGCGGTGAAATGTTTAATCATCGGAGTCAGTATCGGCAGCCGCTCATTCGGAATGTTCAGGTTGTACACATCCCCCGCAAACATCAGGGTGAACAGCGCCGCCGTCGCCGCACCGCCCAGCACATAAGGTCCGGACTTGAAGAACGTCAGAAACACCGCGGCATAAAGTGCAATCGGAACTGAAATTTCCGGATGGAAGAAAATACTGATGAAGCCGAAGCGGTCGCCTTTCATCGGGAACATATAATCCGGCAGTACCGTCAGCACAACCGTCAGAACTGAAAAATAAATGATCGACCGGTCATTCATTTTGACTGGCTTGAAGGTCAGCATCGAAGCTGACAAACCGAACGTAACCAGCACCAGCACATGCGGCAGATCGGCGACGAAAGCAAAAAATACCGTCGCCGGGAAAATCATTCCGGCGGCCAGCGCCACGGTGATAAAAGATTTTTTGTCGGGGCCGTTCATAAGTTTCTAACCCTTCCTTCGCTGATATCGGCGGTGCTGACAAACGTCGCGTCCGGCGGCGGTGTGCCGGACTGGATGCCGCCGCCGATCACAATAATGCGCAACGCAACTCCGGATTCGCGCAGTTTATTGATCAGCGTTTCGCGCTCCTTGTCCCAGCCGAGCAGCATTATGACCGCGCTGCCAATGCCGGAAACTTCCTCCAGGACGTCGGGCGACAGCCTGGATATCGGATGCTCGTTATTCGGCTCCAGACACGCCAGCACGTCGAGAATCGCTTCAAGGCAGGCCAGATGCCGTCCTGCTTGAAAATGATAAATCTGGGTTCCCGCGGCGAAAACATCCACCACATATTCGCCTTTGGTCAGAAAGTCTGTCAGCGCGGCTGTCAGTGAAATTGCGGCTTCGAGTTCCTCCGACAGGACGTCGCGCTTTTTGATCACCCTGAAACTTTTGACTTTTGGCACATAAGTGTCCACGATCAGGGCAATGCGGGTCAGATACTCCTCCTGAAATTCCTTGACAATCAGCTCTCCGGCGCTGCGGGCGCTGCCGGGCCAGTAAATATGCCGGGGATCGTCGCCTTCGCGAAATTCGCGGCAGCCGAAAAAGTCCATTGATTCGCCGACTTTTGAAACCCGCGAAACGCCTTCCCGCTGATATTTCATGCCGACCGGCAGCCGGAAGTCATTTAAGACCTGGTACGACGGGTATACCATCAGCGGGGAGGAGGCGTTCTTACTGCGGCAGCTCCACTTGAAAATACCCAGCGGAAACGCGGAATCGGCAATCGGCGAGAAAATGGTATATTTGCCGCGCCGCCGCACATCAATCACGGCGTCAATGCCAAGCGTCTGTCCTCCGGGAACGACGCCGGTCGCGGCATGTTCCGCCCATTTCAGGCCGGGCTTCAGCGTAAAATGGTCAAGCCGGATGTCCCAGGCGGAAAAACGCCGGAGATTAGTAATCTCGTAGCTGACTTTGACACTGGCCCCGGCGCGTACCCGCTCCGGCAGTTTTCTGCAAATCCTGAATTTAGGACGGAACAGCCAGCCGGTAAGAAAATCAATCAGAAAAATCATGAACAGTGTAATCGCCAGGCCGCGGACCGGAGAATCAAGCGAAATCGAACTGTACATCAGAATCATAAACGCCGATGGAATGATCAGCCTGCCGGGAACTGTCAGCACCCGGAACAGCCACCCCAGAA
>CAIJKT010000154.1 GCA_903821255.1 uncultured Lentisphaeria bacterium
GCCTGTCAGTCGGATCGAAAAAATCCAATCCACAATCCTATTCATTTAAAGTTGAATTTTCAACCGCGCAGAGTATAATTTCCCGATTTCAAAGGCAGAATTATTTTGAATTCAGTGCCGGCTGAAGAGGAGTCTACGGAAATTGAACCGCCGTGCGCTTCGACAAATTGCCGGACTATGGCCAGGCCCAGTCCTGTACCCCCGGATTTGCCATAAGTAGTAAACGGCACAAACAGTTTGTCTTTAATCTCCTCAGGAATTCCCGGCCCGTTGTCTTTTACGCGGAACACCAGGTGACAGCCTTCGACATTCGCGCAAACCGCAATTGCCGGTGCTGTAATCCCGTAATCAGTCAAGGCTTCCGCGGCGTTCCGGATCAGATTCAGCATTACCCGCTCCAGCTTGCTCATATCACCAGGGAATACAACATCGTCCGGGGCATTTATCTCAAGCGTAATATTGCTTTGCGTCAGTACATCCTCGATTCCATGCCGTATCTGGCCGATTAATTCATTCAAATGTATTTCCTGTTTATCTGCTGCGTTGTTGCGGACAAAATCTAGCACGTCGTTAACCATTTCAAGGCCGCTTTCAGCAGACTTCTCAATCAATTCCAGATTCCCGCGCAATGCGTCCTTGTTTTCCATTTCCTCCAGAGATATTTCAGCCAGCCCCTTGATCCCGCCAATGGAATTGCGTAAATCATGACTGAGCATTGACAGCGCCTGACCGACTGCGGAAATTTTTTCATTCCGCACCAGCGCATCCTGCAAATCAATATTTTTAATCGCGGATGCCGCCTGCTCCAGAAACAGGCGGACCAGATAGATCCGTTCACTGTGCAGGATCGCATTTCCACGTTCAAACAATGTGACGATCCCATACTCGTCAAGGGCAAAATACAGCATTCCTTTTGATTCATACATCTGCTTTTCAAGATTCAAAGGAATCGAGGCAAGGTATTTTCCTGCGACTTCCGGCTCCACCAGAATTCCGGTCGCGGAAATAACTTCATATTTATCTTTGCGGCGGATGGCCAGCAAAGCGGAGTTGCAGCCGAGAATTTCTGAAACCTGCCCCAGAATATTCTGCAGGAGCTTATCCAGCTGCCAATGCTGCGCGCGGATTTGCGAAAATACTTCAATCAGATCTTCCAGGTTGCGGGTTTTATTCCATTCATAAATCGCCTTGGTAGCTATCTGGAGAATTTCGTCCACGGAGAAAGGCTTGCAATAATACGTAACATTGGCTCCAGCCTGCAGCACAATCTCCTCAATGGAGTGATCACTGTAGGCGGTAACAAAAATAATTTCAGCACGGCTGTCAATTTTACGGATTTGAATAACCGTTTCCAGACCATCCCAGCCGGGCATGCGCATATCCACAAAAATAGCGGCGTACGGTCTGTTCTCTTCACACGCTTTCCTGACAGCTTCAAACCCTTCTTTGCCATTCGAGGCATCGTCAATCTCAAATTTCATCACTCCCGGTGAACTCAGTTTTGCATCTTCCAGCAGATTATCATCGCCAAAAAGGTCGGCGGCGGCATCAGACAGCTCCCGCAGATTCTTATGATTGGAGCGAACAGGAATAAGTATTTCCCGGAAACTGTCCCTGACAGTCTCCTCATCGTCAATCACCAGTATGCGAGTATTGAATTTTTTAAACATGATGTAAACCCTCCTGTTCTTTATAA
>CAIJKT010000155.1 GCA_903821255.1 uncultured Lentisphaeria bacterium
AATCCAAGCCGTCGGTAATCATGATGGTCGGACTTCACGGCAGCGGCAAAACCACCACAGCCGCCAAACTGGCGCTTCACCTGAAGAAAAATAAGAAGAAAGTCATGCTGGCGGCCGGCGACATTTACCGTCCCGCCGCGATTGATCAGCTCGAAGTGCTCGGCAAAGAAATCGGCGTGCCGGTTTATGCCGAACGCGACAACCTGAATGTCGCTTCAATCGCCAGGAACGCAATTGAAGCCGCCAAGCTTGAACGCCTTGACGTGATTATTATCGATACCGCCGGCCGCTTGCAGATAGACCAGTCGATGGTTCAGGAGCTTGTTCAAATCAGCCAGGCGTCGCGGGCGGATGAAATCCTGCTGGTCGCGGATGCCGCGCTCGGTCAGGAAGCTGTTTCCGTGGCGGACCACTTCCACAAAGCGCTCGGCCTGACCGGACTGGTATTGACCAAGCTTGACGGCGACGCCCGCGGCGGCGCGGCGCTGTCCATCCGCAAAGTGACCGGATGCCCGGTTAAATTTGTCGGATCCGGTGAGAAGATTGAAAATCTCGAAATATTTTATCCTGAGCGCATGGCCTCACGCATTCTCGGCATGGGCGACGTTGTATCGCTGGTCGAGAAAGCCGCGGAGGAACTTGACGAAAAAGAAGCCCGGCTGCTGCATGAAAAGCTCAAGAAAAATCAATTTGACTTCAACGATTTTCTGATGCAGCTCCGCCAGATGTCGAAGCTGGGCGGCGCGGAATCAATCCTGAAAATGCTCCCCGGCGGCAGGGATATGAGCAAAGCCCTCGGCGAAGTGGATCCTAAACATTTTTCGCACATGGAAGCGATTATCTGTTCCATGACCGCGGCTGAACGCGGCGATCCCGATCTTATCAGTTTTCCCCGCAGAAAACGTATTGCCAGAGGCAGCGGAACTTCGCTGGAGGAGGTTGCCCGCCTGGTCAAGCAGTTCACCCTGATGCGGAAAATGATGAAGAAAACCGGGCTGCTCCGGCAGTTGCTGGGCGGCGGCGGAATGACCGGCATGAGCGGAATGGGCGGCATGTCGTCCATGTCCGAATCAAGCATGGAGGAAATCGGACTCGGCGTCGGCCCGTCGCGCAAAGAAATTGACCGGAAGCGCAAGCTGGAGAAACTTAAGAAAAAGCAGAAACAGAAGCAGCGCAAGAAAAACCGCTGATGTTTTTAATGTATTTATGTCGAAAACAGGTTAATCCTGAGAATTTTATAAATTGCTGAACAATGTTGAAAAAACGTAAAGGGAATTTTAAAAAATATGCTGACAATAATCATCTCCGCAATAATCGGTTTAATCACGGGCTGGGCCAGCTATCATGAGTGGAACCTGGGCTGGGCGCTGGCCAACGGTTTCGTCATGGCCGTGGTATCTCAACTTCTGATCGGGTTGTTCGTCCGGCGGAAAGTCACCAGAATTAATGAGAAGATCCAGGGCGTGATGGTCGAAGCTCAAAACAAGATCAACCGCATGGCGCAGGGATTTCAGCGCCGGCCGCTCGGCAGCATCAAAGAGATGCAGAAAATGCTGGAAAAAGAGCAGAACGAATCCGTGAAAAAAGCGCTGGAAGTTTCCGACGAAATGAAGAAATTTTATATATGGAATTTCCTGCTGGAAAGGCAGATCAACACCATGCGCATGCTGCTGCATTTTCAGTTGCATGAAATGGACGCAGTTGATAAGCTGATGCCCAGGTGTCTGATGATGGACCCCCGCGCCGTCGCGATAAAGATTATCCGCATGTATAAAAAAGGCAGTCAGGATTTTCATAAGGTTTTCGCCAAAAAATCAAAACGGCTGAAAGATGACGACGCCGCGCTGCTTTACGGGCTGTACTCCTGGATACTGGTGAAAGAAGGCCAGACGGACAAAGCGCTCAATGTGCTGATCGAAGCAAAGAAGAAAACCAGCAATGAAACGATAGTTCAAAACTGGGAACATCTTGCCAACGGCAGAGTCAAACAGTTCTCCAATGCCGGACTGGGCGACATGTGGTATTCGCTTTATCTGGAAGAAGCTAAAATCAAGCCGCAGAAAATGCGCCGCGCATTCTGAAAAATCCGGTGCGATTCTGCAACAAAGACGTTTTTTTATACAGGTTTCATGCTGAAATAATAAAAAAACATTTGCATAAGTAAATTTTAAGGTTAGTTTAAATAAATTAGAATTATTATTAAGTTTTAGGTACCTTGAAATTTTATAAAGCCGAGGTCAAACATGAAGAAAATGGTATTGCTGTTCACATTCGCTTTCATCCTGGTCGCCGGGTTCAGTTCTCGAGCTGATGGTGTTGTGGACAAGGTCTGTCTGTACATCCCGAACCGGATTATTGATGCAATGGACACCTTTACTATCAACCTTGGCATAGGTCCGGTAGTTTGTCTCGAACTCCGCGGCACCCGCGCAGTTCAAGGCGGCGTCGGCATCGGTGCCGCCGCCAAAGTGATCAAAGATTACAATCGTCAATACGGCGCCTGTCTCCAGAACGGCTGGAACTGGGAATTCATCTGTGTCGCCGCTGAAGACATTGAACGCAGACCTACTACCCGCTGGGTAAAAGAATACTGGCAGCATGACGAAGGCTTCCCGAGCCCCACGCAGCGCATTTATAACTTCCATACCGGCGCCAGGGACTATTGGGAACTGGGCGGCTCCGCCGGACTCGGTATTGAAGCCGATGTCGCGCTTCATCCGGTCGAACTGGCTGACTTCGTTACCGGCTTCTTCTTCATCGACCTCAAAGGCGATGATCTGACTTTCGAGGATTTTGAATAAGAGTCCCGCTTAAACGGCAAATGATTCCACCGGGTATTTCATGCTTATGAGATATCCGGTTTTTTATGAGTAGAAATAGTATGGGCGTAAATGACACGGCAGGCGATTTTCAATGTACCCGTTGCGGCAACTGCTGTAAATGGCCCGGCTATGTGAGGATCAGTGTTGAAGAGACCGCGCAGATCGCCGCGTTCTTAGGCATAACGGTCCAGGCGTTTACCGATGAATATACGGTTCTGACTTCGGACCGCCGCGGTTTGTCTTTGAAAGAGAAGGATGACCGGCAGTGCATTTTTTATGCGGAGCCTCCGGCCTGCCGGATCGAACCGGTGAAACCGCTCCAGTGCCGGAATTTCCCTGCCGGGTGGAATTTTACGGGATGGGAAAAAGAGTGTAATGGTACTGGAACCCTTAAAAAATAAATCGGATAATCAAGGATTTGCAGGATGGGACTGATAAATCAAAACTCTAGACTGGGAGTGATCCTGATCGTATCCGGCCCGAGCGGAACCGGCAAAACCACGGTATGCACTCGCGTCCGTGAAGAAATGCCGGAATTGAAATTTTCAGTTTCCTGCACTACCCGCGCGCCGCGGGCCGGTGAACAGCATGGCAGAGATTACTATTTTCTGTCCCGCGAAGAGTTCAAGCGCAGGATCGACAACGGCGAATTCATCGAATACGCCGAAGTCTTCAGCAATTATTACGGCACGCTTAAAAGTGAAGTCATTGACCGGGTTGAGCAGGGCGAAGATGTTTTCCTTGACATTGACATTCAGGGAGCAATGCAGATACGGCAGTGTTCACAGCAGGACCCGCTGCTTGGAAACTGCTGTGAATTCATCTTCATCGCGCCGCCGTCGCTGGAGGAACTGGAAAAACGGCTGCGCCGACGCGCCTCTGATTCCGAAGAGCAGATTATGCAGCGGCTCGGCAAATCGAAGCTTGAAATAAGCTACTGGAAGCACTATGATTATCTGGTCATCAATGACAGGCTGGATGCCGCCGTGGAAGATATGAAATCCCTGATCAGGATGACCCGCAAGGCAACCAAACGACTGGAGGAGGGACTGTTCAATGTCTGATCACAAAAAATCTATTGCGCTCGGAATAACCGGCTGCATCGCCGCATACAAAGGTGCCGACCTTTGCAGCCGGCTGGTTCAGAACGGATACAATGTCCATGTGCTGATGACGGAGTCCGCGACTAAACTGGTTACTGAGCAGACTTTCCTGACGCTGTCCCGCAATCCCGTCATCACCAGCTTGTGGAACAGTCCGGAATGGCGTCCCGAGCATGTCGCGCTGTCCGACCAGGTTGGCCTGCTGGTCGTCGCGCCCTGTACTGCGAATTTTATCGGCAAACTGGCTCACGGCATCGCCGATGACGCTCTCTCAACCTTTGCCGTCACCCATACCGGCCCGATCCTGCTCGCTCCCGGCATGAACCCGAAAATGTGGCGGAATCCGGCAGTTCAGGAGAATGTGGAATTATTGAAGAAGCGCGGCATACTTTTCGCCGGGCCCGAAGCCGGTCATGTCGCCTGCGGCCCCGACGGAGTCGGACGCATGATTGAAATCGAAGAAATCCTGAAGCAGATTGTCAGTCTTATTTGACCGCAAAAGAGGCCGGCAAGAACCGTTTATTCGATGACTTTATTGACTATTTCGCGGTCAAAATAATTTACCGACATGCCGGCATCCACGACTAAGGTCTGGGCATTGATTCCGGCCGCGCGCGGACTTAACAGGAAAGCCGCAACGTTCGCAACCTCCTCCGTTTTCAGAGCTTCTTTTCTAAGGGTGGCCTTCTCGGCGAAAAGATACGGCTTGACGTATCCGGGAATACCGGCGGAGGCGGAAGTTTTGAGCAGGGAGGCACCGACGCCGTTGACTCGGATTTTTGTGGTTTCGCTCAGCGATTTTGCCAGGAAGCAGATACTGGAATCCAGAGCGGCTTTCACCGGGGCCATATAGCCGTAGCTCTCCGCCGCCATCCGCGTGGTTGAGATTGAAATCGTAATCATCGCGCCATCCGGGTCCATGTACGGCAAATATAATCCGGCGATATCGATGAAGGAAAAACAGGAAATATCCACCGCCTGCAAAAAGTCCTTCCTGACAGTCTGGTGAAACGGTTTGAGGCCTTCGGAAAAATTGGCAAAAGCCACTGAATGCACGATTCCGTAAACAGGTTGATGAGCCGCGCCGATCTCTGCGGCGGTCGCTTTCATTGAGTTTTCATTTTCGAAATCGCAGCGGTAGACCGGAGCGCCGGGGAAAAATTTTTCGA
>CAIJKT010000156.1 GCA_903821255.1 uncultured Lentisphaeria bacterium
GCACAAATTCGACCGGGTCTTCAATCGTGATAAGATGGTCTTCGCGGGTATCGTTGATATAATCAATCATCGCGGCCAGCGTGGTCGATTTACCGCTGCCGGTCGGACCGGTGACCAGCACCAGGCCTTTGCTCAGATTGCACAGATCACGGATCGGCTCCGGCAGATTCAAGTCTTTAAAGGAAAGAATTTTAGCCGGAATCAGGCGCATCACCGTGCCGATGCCGTAAAGGTCCATGAATGCGTTGACGCGGAAACGGCCAAGCCCTTCAATCGCATAGGCAAAGTCGGTATCGTGAGTTTCCTCAAATTGTTTGCGGTTGCGCTCCGGCATAATCTCATATATCAGTTCGCCGATGGCTTCGGAACTCAGCGGTTCGCTTTCAGTGCGCACCATGCTGCCGTCGATGCGGTAGATCGCCGGATTGCCGCTGGATAAATGCAGGTCTGAAGCTTTCTGTCCGACCATGAATTCAAGAAACATGTCAATAGCTGCCATGATGAAAGTTCCTTTCCTGCTTAATTATTTGTTTTTTGTACTAATTGCCGTGAAGGAAAGGAGATTTCCGCCACCGCGTGGAAAGGCACGATCACGATCCGTTCGTCGTCGGATTTAATCATTAATTCCAAGCCATGTTCGGTGCGGTCGGCTTTCAGCAGGTTTCCGGCGATAATTTTTCCGGTAAGCAGTTCGATGGAAAGCCCGATATTATCGGCAATGAGCCGGTTGTAGTTCAACTCCACCGCCCCGCTGATCTGAAGCCCCCAACTGGCGGCCTGACGATACATTTCGGTGGTGGTATTGAGTCTGGAGCTGACGATTTGCAGCAGATTGAGAATCAGCTTGCGGCCTAACTCCGGATTATCTTCGGCAAGTTTTTTAAACACATCGCGTCCAAGTTCGATCATTGTCGTGTCCGCCACCGCTACCGCGCCCGCGGTGCGGTGATCGCCGGAAATTACCGAAAGTTCGCCGAAAACCCCGCCCCTGCCCAGAGTGAGCAGCGTACACTCAACCCCCTCGGTGATTTTCTTGGATATCTTGACTTTGCCGTCAAGGATTACCAGCAGACTGCTGCCGGAATCGCCCTCTTTAAAGATCGTTTCCCCGGATTTTTTCCCCAGTTTGACTGAAGCATCCGCGACCAGTTTGAGTTCCTGCTCGGAAAGCCCGTTGAATACCGGAATCCCGCTCCCCATGTTCATAATTTCAGCCATAATCACCGCTCCTATGATAATTTTCCGTTTCGAAAAAACTGCAATCCAGGAAAACAAAACGCCTTATACGAAACTTGCACAATATAGAAAAGGTTAACCAATGGACAATATAAAGATTGAAGTAAACAAATCAAGAACATTTGCGGCAAACATGGAGAAAACTGACAGGAATCTAATCCGTCCATGCGCTGCCTGTTGACATTATTACTTTCGGGCTGTATAATCCTTAATAGAGAGTCAGTGATATAACGGGAATTAGCCATGAAGCGCCCCGCATTTATCTCCAATATCAAATGAATGTCACTGACTCCCTGCCAGCCCGTATTTATTTAATCCGGCAGTATCTTTATCAATCCAGTTTCACCTGAGTAATCTTGCCGCCGATGGACTGGACTTTTTCAGTGATGTTCTCATAACCGCGGGCGATAACGTCGCCCGCAAGGATGATGCTGGTGCCCTTGGCGCACATGGCGGCAATCAGCATGGCCATTCCGGCGCGGATGTCCGGACTGGACATGGAAGTCCCATGCAGATGAGCGGGACCGTTGATCACCACGCGGTGCGGATCGCAGACAATGACATTGGCCCCCATGCCGATCAGACGGTCAACGAAATAGATGCGGCTCTCAAACATCTTTTCAAAAAACAGCACGGAGCCTTTTGATTGAGTGGCGGTGACGATGGCGCAGCTCATCATGTCGCTGGGAAACTGCGGCCAGGGACCGTCGGAAATGACCGGGGTGTGACCGCCAAAATCGGTTTTGACCTTCGGCTTCTGGCCGCCGGGCAGGAAAATGCAGTCCGGACGCAGTTCCATCACTATGCCGAGGCGTTCGAAAACGCGGCGGATCATCCAGTAGTGGCGGGGAACGGTGCCTTTGATGAGCAGCTCGCCGCCGGTGGCGGCGCCCAGGGCGATAAAACTGCCGGCCTCAATATGGTCGCCTTGAATACTATGCTCCGCGCCGTGAAGCGTCTCAACGCCGTCAATGGTGAGAGTATTGCTGCCGAGACCGGATATTTTCGCGCCCATTTTAATCAGGAGTTCGGCCAGATCGGTAACATGCGGTTCGGAGGCGGCGTTGCGGATGATGGTCTGGCCGTCAGCGGTTACGGCAGTCATCAGAATATGTTCTGTGGCGGTAACGCTGGCCTCGTCGAGAAACAGGTCCCTGCCCTTCAGCCGCTCATGCGCGGAAAATTTGTAAGTCAGGCCGTCGGCATTGATATTGACGCCCAGTGTCCGCAGTCCGTAAAAATGACCGTCAAGCCGGCGGCGTCCGATGATATCGCCGCCGGGCGGCCATAATTCGGCTTTGCCGGCGCGGACGGCCAGCGGACCGGCCAGCAGGATGGAGGTCCTGACCTTCGAACACCAGCTCTGCGGAATGGAAGTCGTCCTGATATTGGCCGCTTTCAGCCGTAAAACATGATTGCTGAATGAAACTTCGATGCCGAGGTGGGCGACGATCTCCAGCATCACTTTGACATCAATAATCTCCGGTACGTTGCTGAGAGTGATTTCTTCACTGGTGAGCAGCGCCGCCGCAATCATCGGCAGCACGGCATTTTTATTCCCGCCTATCGTAATTTCGCCTTTAACCGGGGCGCGTCCTTCAATTTTCAAACTTTTCATTAAACTGCTCTGATTTTCAATATTCGTGTAATTTAAATTGTATCATGCAATAATAAGTCCTAATGACTCAATTTTTCAAGCCGCAAAACGGAATTTCCGCAAGTAATAATCCGGACAACCGGCCGATTCCGGAGATTCCAGCCCATTAATACATTGTACACGTTTTCAAAACATGGGGTCATCGGGGCCTGTGCGGAAGATATTAATGCTTCGCGTTTCATGATAATATGTATTCCGCCACGACGAAATAATGGAACTTGAACAGTGCGATTACGGTGGTAGTGTTGGTCAGAGAAAATCATTTTTGCGATTACATGTCCGACCAAGCACAAAGAGGAGACTCGTCATGGATATTAATCTTCGAATCGCCGGGGAAGCCGGCCAGGGGGTTGTTTCACTCGGCGAAATTTTGTCCGGGGCGCTGGCCGCCGCCGGATTGCATGTGTTTACCGGTAAAAGCTATATGTCCAGAATTCGCGGCGGCCTGAACTGGACTGATATCCGGATCGGCAGTTCCGAACTGTTCGGCCTGAAGCCCCGGATCGAACTGCTGGCGGCATTGACGCCGGAGGCGCTGGATTTGCTCCGGGATGACCTTAATCCCGGCGGCATTGCGCTGCTGGACGGGGATGCCCCGGCGGAAGAAGGCCTGCTGGCATTGAACTTCAGCGGCATTTCCAAAGCTATCTGCGGCAGCGACCTGATGGCGAACACCGCC
>CAIJKT010000157.1 GCA_903821255.1 uncultured Lentisphaeria bacterium
GACCGCGAGGGACGGATTTGACCCCACGGATTCTGCAATCTACATCACCACAACCACATTCAATGTGTCCGTCACCAACGGCAGGGAATTGGACCGCCGGATTATTGCGGAGTGGAAAAAACGTCGTCAGGTTCCGGCGAAGGCCAGGGCACTGGAAAGAAAGAACCGGCGGCGCCGGATGCCGGAAAGCAGAAACCGGGCAAAAAAGTCATGATCAAATACTTCGTGATCAGGAACGGCACCATCAGTGTGTCTTCAAGCATCCTCAAAACCAGTGCTAATTTGCCCATGCCTAAAATCGAGATGCGTGACATCGGGGCCGACGATAACAAATCGGCGGGCGATGTGCTTCAGGAAATTTTTGACCATATGCTCAAAGGAATCGGCACTGCGGTTTCCGGCGTGCAGGGCATCAAGCTCGACTCCGTCAATGAAGATGTCGCCAAGGCAACTGAAAACGTCGGCAAAGGCGTGAAAGACAGTTTTAAATCGCTGAAATCCTCCATCGGGTTATGAGCAAAGTGGAAATAATGGCTCCCGCCGGTTCTTTTGAGTCGCTGGCGGCGGCTATCAAGGCCGGCGCTGATTCTATTTATTTCGGCGCCGGCGAACTCAACATGCGGGCGCGGTCCTCGGCAAATTTTTCGCCGGAAGACATCTCCCGCATTGCCCGCAAATGCAAAAAATCCGGCGTCAAAAGTTACCTCACCCTGAATATCGCGGTCTATGATTCGGAGATGCCGCAAATCCGGGCCATCTGCGACGCGGCGAAGAAAAGCGGCATTTCCGCAGTCATTGCTTCGGATATTGCGGTAATCCAATATGCGCATTCCATCGGGCTGCCGGTGCATATTTCAGTTCAGGCGAATATCTGCAATCTGGAGGCGGTAAAATTTTTCGCGCAATATGCCGAAGTCGCGGTGCTGGCGCGCGAACTCTCGCTGGCGCAGATCAGGCATATCACCGCGGGCATCGGGCGTGAAAACATCACCGGGCCGTCAGGCGAAAAAGTCCGCGTCGAAATTTTTGCCCACGGCGCGCTGTGTGTGTCAATCTCCGGCAAATGTTACATGAGCCTGGGGACGCATAATGCTTCCGCCAATCGCGGGGCGTGCGTGCAGAACTGCCGCCGCACATACCGCGTCACTGATGAGAAGACCGGCGAGGAACTGGTCATAGACAATCACAATATTATGTCCCCGAAAGACCTCTGCACGATCAAGTTTCTTGATCAGATACTGAACAGCGGGGTTTCCATCCTCAAGCTGGAGGGCAGGGGGCGCTCGCCGGATTATGTTTACACCGTGACGAAATGCTACCGCGAAGCCGTTGACGCCTGGGCGGACAGCAGTTATACTGACGACAAAATCAAACGCTGGCTGGAGGAACTGGAATCAGTGTTCAACCGCGGCTTCTGGCACGGCGGCTATTATCTTGGGGAAAAACTCGGCGAATGGTGCGACGACGGCGGCAGCCGGGCGAAAACGGTGAAGGTGCATCTGGGCCGGGTCAATAAATATTTCAGCAAAATCGGCGTGGCCGAACTCAGCATCGAAGCCGGCGATCTGCATGCCGGACAGAAACTGCTGATTACCGGCAAAACCACCGGCGCGGTGAATTGCATTGCGGACGCGATCAGGCTTGACGGCAAAAGTGTCGATTTCGCTCCCAAGGGCAGTATTGTGTCGGTTGCCGTGCCGGAGAAAGTCCGGATGAATGACCTGATTTATCTGCTGGTCGAGCGCGTATTCGGTCAGGAAGTTGATGCCGCTGAAGATTTGACAGATGAATAATTTTGCATGGAGTTGATATAGATGAACGATTTTTTCAAAGAAATTGAAGTTGTTTCCACTATTGATAAATCCCCCGGGAAAAATCTCCTGTTTTATCCTGAAAATAAAACAGATGTTCCCCTGGTAGTGGGGCTGCATACCTGGAGTTTTAACCGTTTTAATCAGCAGGATAATCTGCTGCCGTTCTGCCGGGAACGCGGCTGGGCATTGCTGCTGCCGGAATTCCGCGGCCCGAATCTGAATTCAAACCCGCGGGCTGATCAAGCCTGTGCCTCGACGCCTGCGCGCCAGGATGTGATTGACGCCGTCAATCATCTCGCCCGGATCGACCGCAAAAATATTTTTCTATTCGGCGGCAGCGGCGGCGGCCACATGGCATTGATGATGGCGGCTTATGCACCGCAATTGTGGCGTGCGGTCAGTTCCTGGTGCCCGATTACCGATCTGGCCGCATGGCACGGGGAAAATAAAGGCTACGCGCCGCATATTGAAGCCTGTTGCGGCGGAACTCCGGACGCGGCGGAACGTGAATACCGGGAACGGTCCCCGGCCAGTCATCTGGCCAGTTTGATGCAGGCGAATCTCTCGATTCATCACGGACGCTTCGATAATTCGGTGCCGTACACGCATACTTTAAATCTGGCAATGCTGCTGGAGTCGATGCGGCATCCGAGACTTTTCTTTGAGATCTTTGACGGAGGGCACGAGCTTAAGCCGGATATTGCTTTCAACTGGTTTGACAAGCTGTATAATGCTTCCGCCGGGACCAGGCTTACGAGCTGATGCTGCCGCAGAATTCCCGGAAACGGCATCCTGCGCAATTATGTGCCGATTCCGCGAAATTTATTCCCTGAACAGTGCCGTCCGCGGATATTTTTTCCAGCATTGGCGCGGCGCTTGCGGAAATATCCTCTATGGCGCGGCTGATATTCAAATTCTCCAGTCCGTGCAGTTCCGTCTGTCCGGTTGCATCATTGAAAAACAGGGAAATAACTTTTTCCGGCGAGGTTTTGAATTTTTCTCCGGCGAAAATGACATTCAGCGCCGCATAAGTGTTGCGTTTCTCTTCATTCTGTCCGCCGCCGTTCAAGTTTAAAATCGAAATGCAGTCACCGTCCCGCCAGATCAAATCCGGCGCGAGCCACAGTTGCAGCCTGCCGATGGCGAAAGATGCGGGAACCGGAATTATTTTCCAGTCCAGATTATCTACTTCATACAGTATTCCAGGAAGATTTGAAGCGGAAAAACTTTTAAAACGCGATTCCAGCGCAGTCCACAGGCCGGCAAAATATTTGTCCGCGGAAATTTCATTGTAATAAAGCTCCAGCAGATTCAGTTTCCCGGGATCGCTCTGCCATTCCCTGGCTTCGACGATTCTTCTGCCAAGATGAAATTCCCGGATGAGGCGGCGCGAAAACTCTCCGACCATCTCCTCCGTATTTTTTGCTCTGCCGGCCCCGGTCAGTGTCTCCCTGAGCGACTTCGAGAAAATATTATCCAGCCAGAGCCTGCCGGGAATAAGTTTTTTCAGCAGATAAAGTTTTTTAATATCCGGATCGGAATAACCGTCGAAGCCGCCGGATGCTCCGTAATAGTGATAGAAGCAGGCGCGTTCGCAGAATGTGAAAAGTTCGCGTCTGGCGACCGACCAGAAAAAAATATCTGCTCTCATTGTTTTATAATCAAATAACTTATCGGTCAATCTGACCTCCGCAGTTGAACACTTGATTCTTCTGTTAAAGAAAATCCTTTTCTCCGGCCTGTCAACGCTTCTTCACCTTTTCTGACTGAACATTTGGGCTATTTAAAATATTTCTTGAAGACGGCAGATATTTCCTGGTTATTAATGACATCTTTAGCGCCGCAGACTTGAATTTCACGGCAACCGTTTTCAATTATCGTCTTGATTTCCATGTCCCCCCGGCTTGCATCTTTGACCGGGAATTGGCCTGGACGGTCATAATATCCGATCATGGCAACCCCTTTCTGGCGCTGATGATACTTTTGAGCTTTTCCTGAAATGATTCCGCTGTATTCAGCAATTTTTTCCTTTGGCCAGAGAGTATACCATGCGGCGGTCTGACCGCAATAATCAATATCCAGTCGGTTCCCGTACAAAGGCTCTGGAACAAGAACCGGCCAGATATGGATACTCGTTTTGATGTCTGCCTGCCTGGAACGCGCATAATCAGCAAGGTAATTTATGTAATCAACCAATGTATCACGGAAAAAAGTAACTTCCGCCTCGTTTTTTGCCATTTCCGGATGTTTATTGACGTATTCCGCCAACAGTCCCTGGCAATGCCCGCAATGACAGCGACGATAATTTTGATAACCAAAACCGTCGAATGCTATCCCTTCAATTCCAGGCACGGTCAAAATGTCGTCAATTAATGGTTTAAAAAGTTCGCGGGCTTCCAAATCGTTAAAGCAGATGATCCTGGTTAACAAAACTTCATTTGCCATCTTTGGTTCCCCGCCAAACTGATAGGGGATAATGTATTGATTTTTTCCGGCCATAATAAATTTGGCGGCGGCGTCTTCGTCTCCGGTCATAACTTGCCATGGAACAGGACGATCGGGGTAGCGTTTATTCCATAGATTTGCCATGCCGCTCATTGGAGCGAGACAGGAGAATATTTTAATTTTATGCCGCTTTCCTGCTTCGACTGCTTTTCTAAGAAAAAACGGATTGGTCGACCACGTGATCAACGCATCGAAACCAACTGCTCCGGCGTCAGCAATAAATTTGTCAGGATCCTTCTCGTCAATCCCCCAGCCGGTCAGGGTGACGTTTTTGTTGTTACCGGCAAAACCGTTTGGCATTGCCGAGAAAACGACAATTATCAAAAGCCATAGGATTATCCTGCACGTCATTTGAGTTTTTTCCTCTCCATAATTGATTAAAGCAAATGCTCCAGACAGCAATCCGGTATTTCAACGTGTCAATCAGGCCTTATTCTGTTGCTGCGTACTTTTTTCATCCATATCCGTTTGTGCCCGACTTTTTCGCGCTGTTTTTTTCAAAATACAGTTCGGTTTGCCAAAGACGGACATTCTCTGCGAATTGCTTCCTGAAAGCTATGCTCAAGTCTTCGCAACTGCGGATGTCAGGGGTTACAGTTCTATTTCCAGATTGCCGTGTGCGCGTTTTACTTTGGCCATGGCGTCCTCGACGCTTTCGCCGCGGGCGAGGAGCACCGCCATCCGGCGATGCCCGTTGACTTCGCCTTTGCCGAAAATCCGCATGGTGGTATCAGGCTCCGCCAGCACTTTTTCGAGATTTTTGAATTTAACATGCTTGGATTTGCCTTCAA
>CAIJKT010000158.1 GCA_903821255.1 uncultured Lentisphaeria bacterium
CAGCGCGCTTCACGCACGGTAATGTCCTTCGGAGGCTCCATAAGTTTGCCGCATTTTAAACACTGATGCATTATATTTTCCCCTTATTGCAGGTACAGTTCATCATGGTTGAATTTTTTTCAGCCGTTCGAGCCGCTCCGTGGTGTATGGATGGCTTTGCATAAAGTATTCCATATCACGCAGCAGCACAGGCATGTCTGCCGATTCTGCTGTCCCGGACTTCTCCCGCATTTCCTTTTCTAAATCACTAAGCCCGTCAAGGAATGCGAGCATCTTTTCTCTTGAGATGCCGGTCTTCAAGGATATGCGAAAACCAAACTCGTCCGCATCGAATTCCTGTTCTTTCGTATAACAGTTCGTGAGCATCTGGTAACCGGCCTGGGCAATCATCGCAATATCTGAGCCCACGATTTTACGAGCAGCCATCATTGGCCGCAGACGATCAGTAGTATGATGCAACTCCACATGCCCGATCTCGTGACTAAGGCACATCGCAATGGCAGGCTCGGAATTAAAGCGTTCAAGCAGAGCTCTAGTAATATAAATGTATCCTCCCGGCACGGCATATGCATTGATTACTTTTTTATCGTCAAGCACTGTCAGTCGGTAGGATATATCTTTTCTGTTGGCCAGCGGGAGCAGTTTAATAAAAATATTCGAGGCCGTTTTCACCAGTGCGGGGTCTTTCCATTCAGGGGTTTTCACAAGAATCATTCTATTTATTTCAGCTCCTATCTGCTGCTCCTCGCTGGAAGTGACTGGCGGCAGAAATTGCTGCGCTGCCTTATCCGTCTCTCTCACGACCGCAGTACCGAGGTCAAAAATCGCTCCGACCGGAGATTTGTAATGAGAATCATCCTTGGCTGATTGCCCGGAGTTGTCTTGTTGCGATGTGGAGTTCTTTGCTGCTGCATCTCTCCTCGCAGGCTGTTCCGCCGCCGGAGCCTGTCGCGAGTTTCCATTACTTATGGCATCACCTGTCTTCCTGACCAGGTCGGGTATTTTATCCGCTGTTTTTCGCATTATATCAGGAATCTCATCCTTTATTACTTTTGCCGCCGTCTCTGCATTTTTTTCCCGCGTCTGTTCCATTTCGTAATGAATCAAACCAGCCAGCACAATAAAGCCGAGGATAATAATCACAATAATCAGAGTCGTTTTATTCATCGGTTTACATCCTTCTGTCGCAAGATTAGTCCTGACAATATTATAAACACGGCACTAAAACCCAGGATAACTAAAATGTCAGCAGACCAGTTTCCGTCTTTGACATTCAGCATGTAGCTCATTTTGCTGTCAAGCGTAAGCATCATGGCATCATTTTCCCAGAACAGTACTATCATGCCTGCGGCAAAAGATTTTACGACTTTAGGCAATTCAATTATAGCACCCGCCAGGATTATCTGCGGAATTACCGCCAGAATCGCAAGCGATATAGCTTTGTCATTGTTATCGACCAGAGACGATATGCAAAGCCCCATTCCCATTCCTCCGAGGGATGTGGCAAACAAGGTGATTAATGTCTTCGTAAAATCCATTTCGAGTTGTACTGACGGGTAGACTATTGCCAGTAATACAATGCACTGAAAGAAATTTATGGCTGAAAGCACAGCTACCTTCGACATGAGATAGGCTGGTATTTCAAGATTTATCGCGCGCTCTCTAAGATAGACCGAGATTTCTTTAACAATATCCTTGGCTGCATTGATACATCCAAAGAACAGCACCGCAATGGCCATGATGAACGGAGAAAACTTGTGAGCATTCGCTTTGATTACCGGATCTTTCAAATCTTGAAGCCCGAATACCAGCGCAATCAAAATACCGATCAAGAAAGGGAAACCAGCGATCAGAGCCAAGTTTTTCGGGTCCCTGCACATCAGCTTGACGGAACGAGCGGTAAAAATCCAGAATTGCCGCAAGTTAGTTGTGATCGCTTCCATCATAGTAGAGTGGCGTCTGTTGGATATTGGCGGCGCATTGCCATCCTGGCTGTTCATTCGCGAACTGACGAAAGTGCGGAATTGACTGGAGCTCGCAAACTTTCTGCTCCAGAAGCCTGCATCTTTCGTTTCCAGTTTCTCATATACCTGGCTGATTCGTTCAATGCCGAAGTATGCGGGCAGTTCGGACGGCGGGCCGTAGTAGGCTAAATTTCCCTTGCATAGAACGGCGACAAGGTCGCATTGTGATACGTTGTCAATATTATGTGTGATACAGATGACAGTTTTGCCGCTGTCGGCAAGTTCCCTGAACAGCGACATCATCTGCGCTTCTGTGCCTGCATCCAACCCGGAAGTAGCTTCGTCCAGATAGACCAGGCTTGGTTCGGCAAGCAGTTCCACGCCAAGACTGACACGTTTTAACTGTCCTCCGGAAAGGTTTCCGATGATGGTGTTCTTTCTTTCCTTGAGTCCCAGAGTTTCGATTACCCGGTTCACACGCTCCTCGATCTCGCTCATTGTAGTGTCGTTCGGAAGGCGCAGACGGGCAGCGTAGCAGAACGCTTCAAATACTGTCAGTGAAAGATGGACAATGTCCTTCTGGGGGACATACGCGATTGCGGTTTTGAAATAGCGATAGTTCGCATAGAAGTCTTCGTCATTGACCATCAGGCGTCCGGAACTGGCAGGCCTGCGTCCGTTCAGAGAATCCATCAACGTTGATTTGCCTGACCCCGAACCGCCAAGCAGAGCAACAAACTCCCTGGGATTGATCACAATCGAAACTTGGTCTATAAGCCTTATCGGAGTTCCGGTATCGCGGCTAATTACGGTCTTTGTCAGCTTATCAGCGACAAGTTTGGCGTTGTTCTGTTCGGAATAGACATTTATGCCATCTCCGCTCAGTCGGATTATAAATGGCCCGATTCGGATACTGGAATTCTTATTAAGCTCAAGCAGGCCAGAAAAGGGTGAACCGTTGACAAGAGTACCATTGGCGGAGTCCAGGTCGCGGATCATGATACGAGATCGGAGAGCACACGTCTGAA
>CAIJKT010000159.1 GCA_903821255.1 uncultured Lentisphaeria bacterium
ACTCTTGAGAATACTTCAAGCAGCCATTCTGTAATGGTCGCAAGCTATGCTGAAAAAGTAATAATGGACGGTAAGCTAAGCGATCCTGCATGGAGCACGGCAAAAGCATATCGGTTTGAATTGTTATGAAAAGTGTTACGACAGTTTACCTGCGACATTGCGTAATGTCCTGGGAAATAAGTTGCGTGAAGGCGGCAGCGTAAAACTGCTGTGGAATGGTGAATATCTTTATGTCTGGGTCAAAATGGAGACTCTGACGTCGTTGCGGAGGGAAAAGAAGACCAGACGCACCTTTATACTAGGGTGATGTGTTGAAGTATTTTTAAAACCCGCCAATGAAACCTATTACTGGGAGATTTATGGAGCTCCGAACAATAAGAAAACCTGCTTCTTCTATCCCGGTCGGGGACGGCAGTTCCTGCCAGGCGTTACAGACTATAAACCGGCGGCTATCATGGTAAGCGTCTGTGGATGGCACACTGAACAACTGGTGTGAACGGGACAACGGCTGGAGCGTGGTAATGCCATCCCCGTGAAGGAACTGACCGCTTATGGCGCAAATCGACAATTCCGCGAACTGGACTATGCTGGTCGCCCGTTACAATTATTCCCGATATTTGCCGATGAAGGAATGCAGTTCAGTACAGCGCCTGTCCGCGCCCGATAATCATATTTATGAAGAATACTCCAAATTAATTTTTGAGAAATAACCCGTTAGAATCAGGAGAAGTTTGATGAAAAAGCTTTTTGAAAAAATATTGAAGGAAGTTGAACCCCGGCGATTGATGCAGAATACCGCCCGGCTTTTGGAAATTGAGAAGGGACAGACTTTTGAACATTATCGTCAGGCCGCCGAGTTCACCGCCGGACTGATTAAAGCCGCCGGCATTGAGAATTGTGAGATAATAAATTTCCCGGCAGACGGGAAAACGGTGTATCAGGACAAGCGGATGCCCTTAGCCTGGAATGCCTCTTTCGGGCGTCTTACCATCAAGCAATCATCATTGAAATTTGACGATCCGGTGATAGCTGATTTCGCCAGACATCCTTTTCACCTGGTTAAGGGTTCAGTATCCACGCCGAAAAAGGGGTTGCAGGTTAGAATTATCACCGAAACCCAGTTGTTCAGCGGTGAAGACGCCAAAGGCTGTCTTGTAGTCGCGAATCCATTAACTCCGCCCATGCCCAAATTACTGGCCGCCGCGCTTGACCTCGGAGCCATCGGGTTGGTTACGGATTTTTTAAAAGGCCGGCACGTTTCTCCGGACGGCGTGCAGTGGGTCACGGCTTGCACGGAGGGCGGCAACTCGCATGTGCAGGCTGACGACCGGGATTTCGTCGGTTTCAGCATCAGCCCGCTGACTGGAGACCAGTTGCGTCAAGCGGCGTCATCCGGTGAAGTTACCGCGTTGATTGAATGCGACGGAGTTCGTTCGAAAGGCGAATTGCCGATGGTTACGGCCTTGATACCCGGCAGTCAGAAAAAGGAACTATGGATACTTTCGCATCTTTACGAACCCTTGTGCGATGACAATTCCAATGGAGTGGTTGCCTCAATTGAAATAGCGCATGTGCTCAAGAAACTTTCTGAATCCGGCGTAATTCCGCCGTTTGAATTCTCGCTCCGGCTAGTGTTCGCAATGAAAATGTACGGGTACGCCGCGTATGCCGATAAAATCGGAGCGGCGGGCAGGGCAAAAGTTATCGGTGCGATCAATACGGATTCAATCCAGGTCGTGGCTGATGCTCGGACGCATGTTTTTCTGGCCCCTCCAGGAACTGCCTTTTTCGGCAACAATCTTATGGAACAGGTGATTGATGATTGCAAACCGCTACTTAAATTCTCCATTAACAGCGTGGTGGAAGAGGGGATGTACGCGGACAATACTTTTCTCAGCGATCCGACCACCGGGATTCCGACTTTGTGGCTGCTTGGATCCGGCAGGTGGAACAATTCCGAACAAAATATGAATATCGTGGACCCGGCGGTATTCGCCTCTTCGACCGCTTTGGTCGGCACGTGGGCGGTATCGGTACTGACGGTCAGCCCGCAAACGCTGTCGGCGGTTCTCGCCGAATCCGCGACGTATGCGCAAAAACACCTGCTGGAAGAGGCCAGGCGCATTCTCAAATCTTATGTTTCCGGAGAATTGAGGAACAACATCGGCTCGCCTGAGGTCGGGATTCGCGAACGCATGGCGCACCGTTTGCAAAGAGATACTGCGGCGCTGGCGGATTTTCGCAAAGCAGCCAGGTTGCCGCTGATTGACGATGAAATTAAAAGACT
>CAIJKT010000160.1 GCA_903821255.1 uncultured Lentisphaeria bacterium
GATATGATTTCCGCCGTCAGGGAAACTTTTCCTGATCTGATAATCCATGTCGACTGCTACAGTGCCTACACGCTTGCCGACATCGAGATGCTCAATCAACTGGACAAATACAATCTGGCAATGATCGAACAGCCGCTGATGAGTGATGACCTGGTGGATCATGCATTTCTTCAGGCTAAGCTGAAAACCCCGATATGCCTGGATGAAAGCATCACGTCTCAAGCCAAAATGCGCAAGGCTGTTCAGCTCAAAGCCTGTCAATGGGTCAATATAAAGCTCGGCAGAACAGGCGGCATTACCAATGCCCTGGAAATCAATAAAATCTGCGAGGTCGCCGGGATCCCCTGCTGGGTAGGCAGCATGGGAGATTCAGGAATCGGCGCCTCTCATAATATCGCGTTCTCCACACTGTCAAATATCAAATATCCGTGTGACATTTTCCCGACGAAAAGATTATATGAAAAGGATTTAGCAATTCCCGAAATTGTTCATTCCGCGCCTTCTATGTTCAGTGCAAAGGATGTACCGGGGATAGGAGTTGAACCGGATCCGGAAATGTTGTCAAAGGAAACACAGCATCAAGCTGTTGTCAAACGTTAATGACAAGGAACGAAACATGACGCTTAGAGAGAAAATAGAGGCTCTTGTTGACGGAATATTGCCGGAAGTCACCGCGCTGCGACATGCGATCCATCGGAATCCGGAACTGGCCGGAAGCGAATTGTCCACCGCTGCATTAATCAGAAATACATTGATTGCCAAAGGACTCGAACTTCTGCCTCCGTTTCTCAAAACCGATGTTGTGGGGATATTGAAAGGCAAAAGGGAAGGCAAAAATATTGCTCTCCGCGCCGATATTGACGCCTTACCAATGCAGGAGCTGAATAACTTTCCCTATAAATCATCCGTGGACGGACGAATGCATGCATGCGGGCACGACGGTCATGCGGCCATGCTGATCGGTGCGGCCATGGTACTCAACAAACTCAGGGATGAATTAAAAGGATCAGTGCGTTTTGTCTTCCAGCCAGGAGAGGAAATAGCCGCCATGGGGAAGTATCTTGTTGATGCCGGAGCTCTTAAAAATCCGGAGCCTGACGCCGTGTTCGCAATACATGCCCAAAGTGGATATCCGGCCGGTTCGATAATTTCGCGTCCTGGAACAATCATGGCGGCCATTGGTTTTCTCAAACTAAAAATTATCGGACGCGGCGGCCATGGCTCCAGACCGGAACTTACCGTCGATCCGATTCTCGCCGGCAGCCGGATCGTTGAATCTCTGCAAAGCATTGTCTCCAGGAATATTGATCCGCAGGCCCCGGCAGTTATCAGCGTATGTCGTTTTGAAGGCGGAAAGAATGCAAACGTTATTCCGGAAAGCGTGATTCTTGAAGGAACTATCCGCTTCTTTGACAATAAAGTCGGAGAACAAATTCACCGGCTGATCGAGCAGACGATCAAGGGGGTCTGTCTCGCGTCCGGAGCAACATATGAATTTGACTACAAACAGCCATACATTCCTACTGTCAATGATCCTGTTTATGTGGAAGCGGCCCGCAAGGTTACTGAAAAATATCTTGGCAGCAATATGTGGTTTGAAATGGAGCGAGCATCGCTCGGCGGAGAGGATTTTGCCTTCTATCTTCGGGATTATCCGGGCGCGTTCTGCTTTATCGGAATCGGAGAGGACAGCCCCGCTCTCCACAATCCGAATTTTGACTTTAACGATGAGGCAATACGAAATGGGATTATTTATCTGGCTGCTATGACGCTCGAGACAATGGATGTGAAATAATACCAATTTGCAGTCTTAAAAACCGGAACATTACAGATAATGATTTCAGTGATTTGATACCATGCGGAAAAAAGTCTGAACCGGCTTTTTTCCGCTTTTTTATTGCGGCGTCTTGCTGTTTTTAATGATTACAGTTTCAACAGACTTCCTCAATGATTTCTCTGGTTAAATTCACCCAATTACGAATACGTTCCGGGTCGGACTGTACGGTCTCTACGTCTTTAAGCGTAATATCAAAATATGTTCCTTTAAGATATTCCAGATCACGCTTCAGGATGTTCCGGATACGGGCTTCATCAAAGCCGTAAGCCACCATGTCCGCCGGGCTGGGCCGGTAGCTGATGACGTAATCCGTGCCGATCTGTTCGACGCATTTTTGGACGTCGGCGAAAGGGCTGACCGCAATGCGGCGCAGATTTGGGATTTGCCGCAGCATGCTGATTTTGTTGGTCAGGTCTTCGCAGCAGCCGTAAGCCACCAGTCCGAATTTCTTCATAACGGGCAGTTGATACCGCAGCAGAAACTCTTCGTGCATTTCAGGAGAGACCAGCGCGTATTCCTGCGCCGCCGTGAAACCCCAGA
>CAIJKT010000161.1 GCA_903821255.1 uncultured Lentisphaeria bacterium
GGGAAACACTCGTTCCATTGATCGGGCCGGTGAATTCGGCGATTGCGAGATATGACGGGGTTCTGCGGGTCATTCCTAATTCCGCGGTTCTTCTCAGCCCGCTATCAACTCAGGACGCGGTTCTGTCCAGCAGGATTGAAGGTACTCAGGCGACGATGGGCGAAGTTCTGGAATATGAGGCAGGAAAAGATATCGGGCATATGTCCGAAGACAAGAAGAATGACATTCAGGAGATTCTGAATTACCGGAGCGCCATGCTCCATGCGGTGAACTTGTTAAAGGAACTGCCGATTTCTCAAAGGTTGATTAAAGAAACCCACCGGGTATTGCTGGATAGCGTCCGGGGTAAAAATAAGTCCCCCGGTGAATATCGCCGGATACCTAACTGGATCGGTCCCCATGGCTGCACTATTGATACGGCCCGTTTTGTTCCAGTCTCAGCCGATAAACTGCCCGGCGCTATGAGTCTATGGGAAAATTATCTGCACAGTGAACAGCCTGATAAATTAGTCCAACTGGCAATTCTCCATGCCGAGTTTGAAGCGATCCATCCTTTTCTGGACGGCAACGGGAGATTGGGCAGAATGGTTGTGCCGCTATTTTTGTATCATATTGGTTTGATTAAGAGCCCCATGTTTTATATCAGCGCTTATTTTGAGTCCAATCGGGATGAGTATTACGACCGGCTGCGGAATGTGTCAGCGAATGGCGACTGGACAGGCTGGTGTGTATTTTTCTTAAACGCCCTAAAATTGCAGGCTGAAGAAAATATGTTAAAAGCAACAGCTATCTTGAATTTATACAATGAATTAAAAATCAAAATACCGGAATTAACACATTCTCAATATGCAATCAGAGCATTAGACTGGATTTTTGAAAGACCCATATTTAAGAGTAATGATTTTACCGATTCTTCCGGCATACCCCCGGCAACAGCTAGAAGAATTCTGGAAGTTCTTCGCAATAAAGCAAATGGAGAAATACTAAAAACGCTCATACAGCCGAGCGGCAGAAGATCGGCCGTCTATATGATTCCTGCTTTATTGAATATCGCGGAAGGATATCCTGCATTTTGATAATCAGTTAATGGCAGCAAGATAAATTGATAATCATATATTTGTTTTTGTGATTGTCAAAATAGTTTGATATGAATAGATGAGCGTCAATGTTTTGGAGATTACCATGAACGAAGATGAAACAAGAGCCGAACATATTGATCCCGCCCTCAAGGCGGCTGGCTGGGGTGTCGTCGAAGGCAGCCGCATCCGGCGTGGCTATCACATTTCGCCAGGGCGCCTTGAAGGACACGGTCGGCGCGCTAAGGGGCTCTTCGCTGATTATGTTCTGGAATATCGCAATACAAAACTGGCAGTACTCGAAGCCAAGGCCTGGGATGAAGCGCTGACCAAAGGCGTGGGCCAGGCTAAAATCTATGCTGGCAAACTCTCCATCCGCTTTGCCTACGCCTCCAACGGCCAGGGCCTTTACGGCATTGACATGCTTGAAGGTACCGAGGGCAATCTGCCCGATTATCCGACTCCGGACGAGCTTTGGGACCGGACCTTTGCCGAAAAGAACGCCTGGCGCGACCGCTTTGCCGACATCCCCTTCGAGGACAAAGGCGGTTCGCATCCCAGCCGTTACTATCAGGACATCGCGGTCGAGCGGGTGATGGAAGCCATCGCCGCTGACAAGCAGCGCATACTGCTGACGCTGGCTACCGGCACCGGCAAAACCTTTATCGCCTTTCAGGTCGCATGGAAGCTGTTTCACGCCCGCTGGAGCCTGAACCGGGAACCGACACGCCTGCCGCGCATCCTGTTTCTGGCCGACCGCAACCTGCTGGCCAATCA
>CAIJKT010000162.1 GCA_903821255.1 uncultured Lentisphaeria bacterium
GTTTCCGCTTGCATTTTCGTCTTTCGGTTTGTCCTCTGAGGCATTGTTGTTTTCATTCTGTGCATTTCCCCTTTAATTTAATTTTTTTAGGCGGTGCGGTTGATTTTCTGACAACCAGCCTTACTTCCAGTTTCCGGTTTTCAGGATTGTCCAAAATATCGGTTCTCTTATTTCTTATCGCTTTTATAAGTATGTTTGCCGTTTCCTTGCCCATCTGTTCAAAAGGCTGGGCTACCGTAGTCAATGGCACTACCGCATATTTTGCAACATCCAAATCGGCAAATCCGATGACTGAAAGATCTTCCGGCACTTTTATTCCCATCTTATAGGCGACCTGCAACACATTACAGGCAAGATAGTCGGAATAGCAGACAAGTGCGGTTGGTCTTTTATCCTCATTTTCAGACAAAATGCTTCTGATCGGCGGTTCGCTTTCATCATTTTGCGTCGCGAAGCCGTGTATGATTCGCGGATTGCCGGAACCAGGAACATGCTCCTTTATTCCAGCAATAAATCCATTTTCACGATTTATCGTGAATTCCGTTTCGGATTTGTCTGAAATATATGAAATGCGGCGGTGTCCAAGCCCGGCAAGATATTTAACTGCATCTCTGGCACCTTGAAAGTCGTCGGAGGTAATGCCGATACCGGCAGTTGCGTTGCTAAGGTTGACGGTTGCGCAGGGAATGTGCTTTCTGTCCGCTTCATGCAGAATTAAATCAAAGTCAGTGTTTCTGGGGGAATGGAAAATTATCCCTGCGACACGCTGTTCTATTAATTGCCGTATAATGTTCTCCTGGGTGTTATGCGCCAAATGGTATATTTTCACCGCGAAGCTCTGCCGGGTGGCTTCCTCCAGAATGCCGGACATTATTTTGCCGATGTATTCCACGTCGGTAGCGCTGGCAACAAATGCGATCACATCATTCCTGCCGGTAACCATTGATCGGGCTATTTCATTGCGTGCATAGCCCATTTCCAGCGAGACTTTCTCCACCAGATTGCGGGTGTGCTCGCCTATGCGGAGTTCCTTCCCGCGGTTATTCAACACCAGCGAGACCGTAGTCTTGCTGATTTGAAGTTTTTGCGCTATGTCTTGAATTGTGACCATTGCGAACCTTAGTTTATCGTTTTAGCAAATTCGCCAAAAAATCTTTTTAAATGTTATAATTTCGCATTGCTTATTCTAAGTTTAACGGTTTAGCAGGAAAAAGTCAATACCCGTTTTGAAAAAAGAAGAAAAATATTGTTGCTTGCGACTTTTTAACCGCTTCTTAAAGTTATTTCATGCTTTTTTCAGCTTGAAAATACCCCAGGATACGCCGTCCAGTTTTATCACCGCGTCTTTGCCTTTGATATTGATTGCGGCGCCGGAAACCATTACCGGTTCCGCGCCTGCGATGTTCAATTTCAGAGATATTTTAACCGGTTTACCCGATGGATTGATTGCAATCAAATATTTATCCCAGCCTTTGCCGCCGCGCTGATATATCAGCGGGTAGGAGTTTGCACCGGACAGCACTTTAACCTTGCCGTCGTTGCGCAGTGCCGGGGTATTCCGGCGCAGTTCGAGCAGTTGACGGACATGGTTCAGCAAAGAATCCGGACTTTCATCCTGTGCAGCAACAGTCGGTCTGCCGGCCGCCGGGTCCAGCGGCAGATAGAGTTTATCCGGTCTGGCTGATGAGAAGCCGGCATTAGCCTGGTCGTTCCACTGCATTGGCGTGCGGGTGCCGGTGCGGGTATAGCCGCCTTCCTTGGACGGCAGATCAGGCTGGAAGCGCATTCCGATCTCATCCCCGTAATAGATTGACGGAACACCCGGCCAGGTCAGGATGAATGTGAACGCCGCCTTCATTTCAGCGGTTGAACGGTAATAGTTAAGCCGCTGGAAATCATGGTTGGCGCTCGGAACGGAGATGAACCCTTTCCCTTCGGTCTTCTTAAGCGCTTTCATGTATTCTTTCAAAAACAGTTTCGGCGAACCTTTGCCGGCTTCATCGAAGAAGCAGACCCCGTCAGTCGGACGGCCGCATACTGCTGGATTTTTTAACAGCATTTCACCGTATCCTGGAATCCCGAAATGCAGTATGAAATCGATATCAAATCCGGCTTTGCCGACGGAATCGGCGGGATTGCCCCATTCCGCAATTGTAACCGCATGCGGATAATTTTTTCTGATCCACGGCTGCAGATTGTCGTGCCATAAATTGATAACGGCTTCGGAGCCGGGATCGTTCTTTATCAGTGACGACGCCATGTCCACGCGGAAACCGTCGCAGCCCTTGTCCAGCCAGAACTTCATTATTTTCTTCAGTTCGGCGATTACCGCTTTCGGGCCTTTGCCGTCGACCGGCTCTTCCCATGGTCTGGCCGGGTCCGGATTGGCGAAGCCGTAATTCAACGCCGGCTGGCTCCAGAAGAAGTTAATCATGAAGTTGCCGTTTCGCTGCGCATAACCGTTGACCCATTTGCCGTATTCCGGGATATTGCCCCAGTGATCTGTCCAGAGGTAATATTGGGAATACTTGCCGGGTTCTGGTTGCGCGGACTGCTTGAACCATTCGCAATCCAGGGCAGTGTGTCCAGCCACCAGGTCAAGGCAGACGCGCAGCCCGCGCTTGTGGGCTTCCGCGCAGAGACGTTCCATATCTTTATTGGTGCCGTAGCGCGGTGCGATCTTGTAAAAATCACGGACATCATATCCGGCATCGTTGAACGGCGAATCGAAGCAGGGGCACAGCCAGAGCAAATTAACGCCAAGCGAGGCGATGTAATCAAGTTTCTTGATTATACCCGGCAGATCGCCGATACCGTCGCCGTTGGAGTCATAATAACTTTGCGGATATATCTGATACAGTACTGCGTCTTTAATCCACTCTCTGCCGGATTGATTTTTTTTCATAATTGTCTCTGCTGGGGTTATTGCTATGATTTAACCGGTTTAAGATAATGCACTCTGGCTTGTACCGCCATGACCAGCAGTACCAGAATGCCGACCACATAGAATGGCATGCTGGAGTTGGTTTTGTCGGCTATAACCCCCCCCGCAATCGGCCCGATGATGGAGGTAATGCCGACGACGGCTTCATTGATTGCGACATATTTTGAACTTCTTGTCGGGTGCACCAGGGAATGGAACACCAGATAAAAGAAAAACATTCCTGAATATATGCCGTAGAATAATGCCGCCATATAAAATGTTCCGGGCTTGGAACCCATACCGAAAAGCAGCAGGCCAAGCAGGCCTGACAATGAAAAAAGCGCTACCGGAACCGGCCTGTACATCCAGAATTTACTGCGGATGAACGCCAGTCCGATGAATGCCTGGGTAAAACTGACTATCGCCAGAATCACGCCTTGATCGGTCTTGGACAGTTCCAGAATGGCGGCCTTTACCGGAAACAGCGATCTTATCACGGCGACGGTAATGCAGCCGACGCCGGCAGCCAGCCAGCCCAGCCATGCCAGGTCCGGCATTTTCGAATAATCTTCCGATTTAGCCGATTTGCCAGTAACGCTGACTGTTTCGTGATGCCGGTCGGCATATTTTTTTAGTTTCCATATTCCGGCCGCTACCGTCAGCCCCATTGTTGCGTTCATTACATAGCACCATTGCCACCCGAAATTAGGCCAGACGTAACCGCAGATAAAAGGTCCGCATGCCATGCCGAAGCTCCAGGAAAAAGTATAAAGCGCGGTGGATCTCACCACGCTGCCGTCTTCTCCGTGTTCCAGTGATTTCATAAACACCTGGAACGGGGTGAAGAAAAGCGCGGCGGCCACGCCCATCAAGGCCGTCCACAGATATTGCGCGCCAAGAGCGGGAACGACAATATAGCCGGTTGAAAGCAGAGTAACCGCTCCGCCTGAAATAACAATAATCTGCGCTGCATTCTTATGGTTGACAACCCGCCCGACGGCGATTGAACAGAGTGAGTAAATAAAAGCCCAGGTCGCCATCACGCCTGTTACCGTCAACGAACTGGCGCCGCTTTCGGAGTATCTGACTGCGGTTACAAAAAAGACTGCGCCTACAACCATGTCCATCATCGCCGGAAAAAGATATATCAAAAAGCGTATCATGTAATAACCCTATATAATTTTAAAGATAGAAAAGTATTAATATCGCATTTTTCAACGTTTTTTCAACTGTTCTTATGACAAGAAAACAAGTATCTGTCTTTACCCGTGCGGTTTACAGGCGCTTGGGCATGATTCGCATGATAAACTGGATATGGACACCTCTTACCCTCATTCTGGACAGCCCCGTCCGGGACGGACGACACCCCATTTGGGACAGCCCATTCTGAGACTTTGGAGTGTCGTTGAGCATATACCATATCAACATTCTGGACATCCGCTCTGCATTTCCCGATTCCCAACTTTCCACTTTTATCTCCCGCATTCGCGGGATCCGCAAGCGGGGCACACTCTCGCACTCGCGGGCTTTCCCATTCCGAGACATTGGAGAGTCGTTGAGCATAACGTCTTTCAATTTCACAACCATTTTGGACACCTCTTACCCTCATTCTGGACAGCCCGTCCGGGACGGACGACACGAACAAACTATTTTGGAACAGCCTATTCCGATACTTTGGAGAGTCGTTGAGCATAACGTCTTTCAATTTTACAACCATTTTGGACAATCCGGCCCCCTGCCCAAAGCCGATTTAACCACAGAGACACAAAGGCACAGAGAAATCCTTTTTCTTTATTTTTGATACCAACTCCTAGCAGTCTGTCGGACTGAAAAAAATATGGTACATTATTGAGTGATTATCCCAATAGTAAGTCTATGTATTCATATCTATGATACAAATTGAAGCTCATGTATTGCAATTATTGGCTGAATAATAAAAAAAATCACTTTAATGAATTATAAAAATCTCAGTCCGACAGGCTCCTAGGCGGAAAGAGTCCTCATGACAAGTGGTTCGAAAAGAAAGCTGCATTTACAGGAGACCGTCCTGATGATAATGGGAAATTTAAAGGAAAATTAGAGCAATGCGGCAAAGGCGATACAATAATAATTTATGCGAACGATATCGGTGTCGTAGGTGTTGGTGAAGTTATAGATGGGAACGTTAAAACCTGTAGTGCGGGACAAATCGTTTATTGTAAACCTCATGAACAAAATGAAAATAGGCTTGGAGTAAATTGGCATACTGATTTAAGGCAAAATCCAATATCATGCAAAGAATTGAAAAAAACTATCGGTTGGAATCCTAGTCAAACCATTAGTGGTATTATTACTCAAGAAAATATCGAAAAAATACAATTCCTGATTTCTGAGTACAATAATAATGAATCAGTATTCTCGGAAGAAGAAAAATGTTTACAAGGATCGCCAGAAAGTAATGAAGATGGTCACAAAAAAGATCATATAGGGATTCGCTATGAGAGAAATCCTGTTCTCAGAAGAAAAGCAATAGCAATACATGGAACAGTATGTTTTGCGTGTGATTTTGATTTTAAGCAAATATACGGAGAACACGGGAATGGATTTGTTGAAATACACCATGTTAAACCACTATTTGAAGTAGGAAAAGCACACATAGTAGATCCGAAAAATGATCTGATTCCGCTCTGCAGCAACTGTCACCGAATGGTACATAGGAGAAAAAATAGAATTATCCCCTGGCAAGAATTAAAAGATATAATTAAAAAACACAAAATCTCAGACGATGTGATTTCATAAACAATTAGGAATCGTTGTTTCCAATTTCTTGCAATGCATAAAAAAAAGATAATATTAATGGTTGTGTATTTTATAATCATTTTTTAGAGGAATTGTGCAAGAAATGGCAAAATTAGATATTGCAAAAAAATTGCTTGATAACGCTGCTGAACTATTGAGATCGGGCAAGATTAAAGAAGCTATAGTTGCTTTCGATGAACTAGTTACTCGATTTGAAAAAAACGATAACTCAAAAATACAATTACATGTTGCAGAAGCGCTTGTTAACAAAGGCGTTGCATTAGGACTTTTGACTAAATCTGAAGAAGCCATGGTAATTTTCGATAAACTTCTTATGCAATTCGAAAAATCTAATAATTCGGAAATACAAGAGCAAATTGCATCGGCATTATTTAATAAAGGCGTTGCATTAGTGAAATTGGTTAAGTTGGAAGGTGCCATAGCCGTTTTTAATCGGTTGATTATGCAATTTGAACAATCCGCTAACCCAGAGTTACAAGTTCAAGTTGCAAGAGCACTGTTTAAAAAAGGCGTTGTATTAGAACTATTAGGCAAACATCAAGATGCAATAATTGTTTATGATGAATTACTTGCACAAATTGATCAATCTTCCAATCTCAAGCTGCAAGAGCCTGCTGCAATGACACTATTTAACCGAGGGATAGCGTTAAGAAAATTGAATAAGCTGGAAGAGGCCATTGTCGCTTTCAATAAATTGCTTGTTGCCCTGTTTACGCAATCCACCAACACCGAGATACAAGAACAGGTTGCAAATGCTCTATTTGGTAAGGCAGTTATTTTTGAGGAACTGAATAAGCCGCAAGATGCTATAAACTCTTATAGTAAGTTAGTCTCGCAATTTGGACATTCCATAAATCCCGATATACTAACGTCTGTCGCAAAAGCATTGTTTAATAAAGGCGGGGTACTAGAGGGAATTGATAGGCAACAAGATGCTGTAGTAGCTTATGATGAGTTAGTCAAGTTGTTTGAAAATTCAAAGATACCAGATATACAAGAGGCCGTTGCAAGGGCACTATTTAATAAAGGTGTTGTGCTGGGATCACTGAAGGATAGAGCACAAGATGCTATAAACTGTTATGATATGTTAGTCAAGTTGTTTGAAAACTCAACTATTTCAAAGATACAGGAGGTCGTTGCAAGGGCACTATTTAATAAAGGTGTTGTGCTGGGGTCACTGAAGGATAGAGTGCAAGACGAAATAAACGCTTATAATAAGTTAATTACTCTGTTTGGAAAATCAGAAATTTCTGAAATCCAAACAATCCTAGTCGGATTAATTCTTAATTTATGGGATTCAAACGCAAACAATAAAGATATTAAGATATATTTTGATAATATTTTTAGTAAACATCCTGGACTGGAACTAAAAAAAATGTTTTATGGATATATTGAAAGGAAGAATCTCCCTTGGAATAATTTGTCATTTTTTAGTGAAGACGAAGAGCGTAAATTGTTATTTTCACTAATATTAATTTTTGAAAAGTGTAATAAGAAAATACAAGAGGTACAAATACAAAAATCAGAAAAAGAACTCAAAGAAGTATGTCTTTTTACAGATATGAATGCATTGTATTCGATTTTGGGATATCCCAAAGGTAAAAAGTCAGATAAAGTCAAAAATGTGTTACGCGCTTATAATGCTATCTATATGAACGATCCTAGCAGCCTGTCGGACTTTTTTTTCAAAGGCCATATAGCATGAAAATTGTGTAGTGATATATTACGATCAAAAAGGATTTACGATGGGAGCGAAGTTTGTGAATGTGGACCGGGACACGCCGATGA
>CAIJKT010000163.1 GCA_903821255.1 uncultured Lentisphaeria bacterium
AAATCGTATAAATAGCGGACGCAGGACGCGGCTTTATGCCGATTTTAGCGTTGACTGCGACAGGTTCTAATGTCGCTCCCATCGCCTTTTTACCTATCCTCATCTTTGTTCATTTCTTTCATGCCAGATTTGACACTACCAAATTTTTCAGTTGCTGTCAAAATACAGCAGGCTTTTGACAAAACAACCGGCCTAACCGAATCCAAACCTGAATCGAATTGTTCCAAACATGGCTAACGGAAAATCCACAAAAAAAGCATGAAAACTGGAACCGCGCTTGTTTACTGGTTTGAGTGAATTTACATTATCGGACCGCGAAGATGCGGGATTAACCAGTCAGGAAAGGAAAGACCATGTCTGAATTCAATAATGTTACTGTAGTAAAGAAAGCAAACGTATATTTTGACGGCAAAGTCACCAGCCGCACCGTGCGGTTCGCCGACGGGACGAAAAAGACGCTCGGCATCATGCTGCCCGGCGAATATGAGTTTGGAACCGCAGACAAGGAACTCATGGAGATTCTCGGCGGCGAGCTTGATGTGCAGCTTCCCTGCTGCAAAACCTGGCATCAGTTCAAGGCCGGCGATTCTTTTGAAGTTCCCGCCAATGCCAAATTCAGCCTGAAAGTAAAAACCGTCACCGATTATTGCTGCTCATATATAAAATAAACAGCATGCAAAAAAGGCGCATTGTTCAATGCGCCCCGTTAATTTAATCCAGGAAGCGGCGCTGAAGTTTGACGATGTCTTTATAGGGCAGCACGCCGAGGAGCTTGCTGCTGCTGTCGGTCACGGGCACCGCGCTGAAGCCGTAACGGTTGAACATTTCGCGGGCTTCCTCCATTGAGCTTTCCTCCGTCAGGCTGACTACCGACGCGGACATGATGTCTTTCAGCTTGACGCCGTCATCGGCGGTCAGGAGTTCTTTCAAATCGAGCACGCCTTCCAGTATGTCTTTCGAATCAACGATGTACAGATATGTGATGAAATCCTTGTTCCTGGCGACTTCCTTGAAATTGTTGCGGATCTCATCAACGGTCGCATTGGGCGTAAACTTGAGGATTTCGCTGGTGCAGAAGTTGGTTATATTCTGCTCCTGCTGGTCAAGGATGGACAGTATTTTCGCGCGGGAAGCCGGATCGATAATTTTCAGCAGTCCGTCCCGTTCGGGACTGCCGAGCAGCGAAAGCAGATTCGCGGCCTGGGCGGGAGTCATTTCCCGGACCAGGCGGGCGATCAGCGCCGGGTCCATTGAAGAGACCATTTCCTGTTGAATGTTCTGGTCCAGTTCACCGAACGTTTCCGCCGCCGGTTTGGCATCCAGCGCTTTAAAGAAAATATCCCGCTGTTCATGATGCAGTTTTTCCAGAATGCCGGCCAGGTCAACCGGCGGAATGTCGCTTAATTTTTCTTTTACCGCACTGGCATCATCCTGAAAACTGCCGACGTCCGGCGGCAGCGGCTGAACGCAAGACCAGGAAATGGTGTTTTCCTTGATCCTGAGTAAATCCGCCAGCCATTTCAGGCGGAACCTTCTGAACAGTCCGTATTTGCTGAAATCAACGTCCGTGACATACATATTTTTATTGACGCGCAGAATTTTGACGTCATAGACCATGGAGACTTCGCGTTTTTCCAGGTCGATCACTCTTTTATTAAAGACATAATCGTTGACCAGCATGGCGGCGCTGTCCGGGATGCCCTCGTATTCGGCGATGGATTCGATTTCCACGGTGACGGCCCGGGCGGTCATGGTTGTAATTTTGTTTATCGGAATAATCAGCGGGGTGCGTCCGAACGAACGGGCGACGCAAAGATGGGTGATATGGGGAAGCGGCATGCCCTTCTCAACGATAATCATATCGGCCAGTCTGCCGATGTGTTTTCCGCCGGCGATGATTCCCGCCCCGGTTATTTCAGTGAGATAGAAGATGCGCGATGGATTTCCAGCTTTTTCCAATCCGGCACTGCTCATGTTTTTTACCCCGTTTTCAGCCATTATATTCCGATAACCGCGTATGGTACTCATCCGCATCAGTTATATACAATATATCCTGTTCTGAAATAAAATCATTAAAATCGCCGAGAAAAAATGGAGCCGACTGTCGGATTCGAACCGACGACCTGCTGATTACAAGTCAACTGAATTCGTGCATATTTTAAATAATAGTTAGCTAATAATTTGCTTATATGCCGTTTCTATGCTATTTTATTGCCATTAATAGACATATGTGTAATACTGGACAGGAGATTATAGAAATGTCAAGAAAGAAAGCTGATAACGGCAAAGAAATAAGACGTGGCAAAGGCAGCGGCACGGTCTTCAAACGACCTAACGGGAATTACTGTGTTCAGTATACGGACGTTACCGGCAAGAAGAAAACTAAGGTACTGACTGTTGAAGATCCCGCAACAAAAAAACTTGTACCTATCCGGATCAGGGACAAGGCTGAAGCCGCGGCTAAAGAGGTTATCGAAGACTACAGGAAGATCAAGCATGCTGATACAAGTGAAAAACATCTGACACAAGTTAATGAATACCGTAAGGTTACCAGTCATATTAACATTCCGCTTGCTCAGGCATGGGATAAGTATGTTGCCAGTCAAAGCCGCCCTGCAAGCGGACCTAGAACGCTAGAATCATATGAAAAAACATTAAATCAGTTTTCACGATGGGTTAAGACCAATTATCCGACTATCGCGAATGTAGGAAAGATCGACGTCAGGATAGCTGACGCATACATGTCGGAGCTGCTGGTGGCAGGAATTTCTGAAAGAACCTATAATGCATATCTGCAAGCTCTCAAGCTGGTGTTTCGCATACTTCTCGGAGTTGAGAATTCTGCAAAGAATCCTTTTCTGTACATGACCAAACAAAAAGAAGACCAGCAAAGTCGGAAAGACTTTACCGAAAAGCAAGTCGAAGATATTTTTGCGACTCTTCAGGATGGCAACCCATATCCTATGCTTTATAAACCGGAAATGCGAGTTATGATAAACATGTGTTGCTGGACCGGATGTCGTGGGCAGGATGCCTGCTTGATGCAATGGAATTCCGTTAGCTTTGATAATAATACAATTTCCTACAGACCGGAAAAAACTAAACGGCGCAAATCCAGCACTATAATTACTCTTCCGTTGCATCCACAATTAAGAGCCGCCTTGGAAGACGCTAAATCTTGGCGAACAGATGAAAAGGAATCCGCGTTCATCCTGCCAAATGTTTCCGAACGTTATAAGAAGAATCCAACAGGCATCTACAAAGACATTTCAAAGACGCTAACTCATATAGGGATTGAAACTACAGTCGAACCCGAGGAGGAAACTAGACGGAAGTTGCACAAGGTTGTCGACCGCGACGGCAATGAGCAGCTCGTTAAAACACGCGTATGCCAATATTCGATGCATTCGTTCCGCCACACCTTTGTTTCTTTCTGCGCCAATGCTGGCGTTCCGCTTGCTGTTGTTCAAAGCATCGTTGGACATGGAAGTCCGGCAATGACTCGCCATTATACCCATATCTCGCAAGAAGCCGCACAGAAGGCAATAGACGCATTACCCATGCATGGCATACAGCCTAAATCGTTTACTGTCAATGAGATTATTGATGTTGGAGCAATCCACATTGACAATAACCTTGAGCCAGAAAGAGCAGAATTAATGAATTTGATTTCTTCTGCTAATATATCTACCGTCAGGAAATTATTAAAATCTCTCAAGGCAAAATAATCTGCATTTCTATTTTTATGCAGCGTATAAATTTTACATCACTGATTTAAACCACCAAAATTACGAATTTGCACGGAAACAGCGATTTAAGCGCGAATGGC
>CAIJKT010000164.1 GCA_903821255.1 uncultured Lentisphaeria bacterium
CTCACCCGCATGACCTTGTCAATGTCAACTTTGTAGACTTTCGGGTGAACAATGCCGCCGCGAATGATCCATGCGTCCGATGACGCAGTGTCAAGCACCCCGCGCGACCAGGCGATAGCCTGCATTAAAGTCATTTTATCTTTATACCCCAGGTAACCCGGCACGCCGACTTCACCAACCACATAGACAGTTTCATTCATCGAGGAAGCAATAAAGATGTAATCGCCGTCACGCAACGGAACATTATTCAAACGGTCGCCGCCGCGAATAGCTTTGGTAAAATCAACCGGCAATATTTTCCCCTCGCGGGTGATATAAGAGTTTTTAAGATCCGCCATTTCGACTGAATCGCCCTGAAACAGGCCGTCGGCAAATCCTCTGGCCATTGCTATCGCATCGGTCAGTCGCGGTTCATTCCGGAGCGGGAATCTGCCGGGAACGTTAACTTTGCCAGAAATCGTGAATGTTCCGCTTTGTATCCTGATCGGCACAAGAGAAACTTTCGGGAAGCGGATATATTCTGCAAATTTAGTTTCAATGAATTTAGTGGCTTCCGGCACAGTCATGCCGCCGATCTTTATCGGACCGATAAGACTTAGCGAAATGTACCCGTCAGGTGTGACAATCAGCCCCTGTGAATTAAGGTCTTCATTGTCGTATACTTTAAAGTCGAATTTGTCCCCGGCGGCAATATGGTACGGCTGAGGTCTGGTATCCTGAAGGGCCTCAAGCTCTTTTTGAATTTCCAGCGGATCCTGTCTGATAACTTTGATCTCTTCATAATGCTGCTCCTTGGTAGGCGCCAGCGGGATTTCCGCTTTGTCCGCGCAACCGCACAGAAAACACATTATAAGAAGAGCACCAGGCACTCCAATAACTTTAACACTTCCGGATATCGACATCGCCAACCACTTTTTCTGTTCAAACATAATTAATATTCCCTGTAATAATTAAGATATTACGTACTCCGGACAAAATAGCTTTTTTCGACATTGTTCAGGATTCCGCCCAATTTTTTGCAATCATGCTCTTTAAGGAAGTTTACGCATTTAACCAGCTTGAATTTATTTGAACGCTTGAACATGGTGACAATCACGGCAAGATCCGCCGCCTGGCAAATGGTGGCAAACAACTGCTCGTTCTTGTTAAACTCAAAGAGTTCCCAGAAAATGTAATCATAATGCCCGTTCAATTTAGCCACGAATTTATCAATCATGGCCTTGTCGGCCGGCGCGATGTAGGTATAATCGTCCATCACAAAATAAAGCCGGTGAGCATTTTCCAGCGGCATGTTCGGATTGATTATTTCATCCTTGTAAATATAGTCATTCACCGCGAATTTAGTCATATTCCGGGCCAGTTCATTAACAGTGGAAATATAAAGTATCTTCTTATCCTGAGGGCCGAACAGATCAATGCATTTCTTGATAAAGAATGTTTTGCCGGACTTGGCTTCCACATCCCCGAAAGTGATTAATGTAACACCGGACGGTTTATCGGCATATTCAGCAATTCTTTTATAAACAACCTGTATTGCGGAGTAAA
>CAIJKT010000165.1 GCA_903821255.1 uncultured Lentisphaeria bacterium
AACAGGAGCAGCAGCCGGCAATTTTATATTTCAAGCGGGCGGCATCCACAATTTTTACCGAAGCTCCGGCGGATTCAGCGCCTTCGGCAACCCAGCCGGTTATTGTTGCAGTATTTCCGGTCTTGCGCGGACTTCCTCCGATTATTAAAATCTTTTTGCTCATAATAACTTTCTCCTGCTTTATTATTGCTATGTTATATACAATAAATCAATTCATAACCCGCCGCCAAAACGGCTATATTCAATGAATATAACGTTAAAATCGGAAAAGAGAAATTTATATGCATAAATTTCATTCCGAAAGTAGCTCGCCTCCGACGGAAGAAAATGGGGCCCATGGGCCCTATGGCTTTCTGATCCGGAAAACATTCTGTCCGCCTTGCCTCCTAATTTTGGACAGGATACACTTTCCTAATCCGGGAATTACGGGAGCACGGCGGTGTCTGAAAAATCAAACAACCGAGATTTTTCATGAGCCAGAAACACTATTGACATGCGAATTTCAGATTTTAAAGAATGTTAAAATTTAAACCAATGCATTATATCATGAGGATTATATCGGTTAAGCAATAATTTTTAATATTTTTCATCAAAAATGCATTTTTAATCAAAATAAAGAAGCATCGTTTCACTTTTTGTGCTAAATTATAAAGGTAATAATATTTAAAAGACTGCGGTGATTTATGCAGTTAAAATATGGGAAGCGGTTTATGAATAAATTAATATATGATGATTTGAAATTCTATCTGCTTGGTCTGGTTGGAATTTTATCCGCCTGCCAGACTTTTGCTGTGACAATTCAAACCATAGATATTGACAAAGACGGTACCCCTGACTATCTGATTGTCAATAAATATTATACTGCCGCCCTGATAAATCCCGGAGCAAAATCACTGGACCAGTCTGCACCTGGCGTATCCAGAGGCGGATGGTTTAAAGAAATTGTTCCAGCCGGCAGCGAAAAAGGCTTTCTAGCCAGCGAAAACGGCGTGAAATTCGGGCTTACCCAGGTTTTTGGTCCGATGACTTTCGCCCCGGCTGACCAGGCGGCAAAAACCGAGACGCCGGGTGAGCCGAAAGAAACTCCGGCGGAACAGAAAAAAGAGCCTGCCGAGGCCGCTGCCGCAACACCCTCTCTGCCATGGCAAAGCAACTTTGAGAAAAAAGATGACGAGGTTATTGTATCTTTTTCTCAGGACGTGCAGATTTCAAAAGACAAGTCTTACAAGTTGCGGATAGATACCAAATTCAGCGATTCCTCAAAAATATCCGTCAAAGGAATATTGTTTAACAACAGCAAGGAAACTTTGACTACTACCGTATCGCCCCACCCGTTCTTCAATATCAGATATGAGGCTATGGTGCCGAAATCATGGATATCCATTCCGGTAAAGAGAGCCTTTAATGCTGGAGACAAGAAAATTGTTTCCATTAATTCAGATCCGATTTCAATCAGTAAAATGATGCCGTATACCGAGTATAACGAAGACAGATTTTCCAAAGCTGAACGCTGGGTCGCCGCCGGCGGCATCGGCGATAACGGCGTTTTCGCCATCCTCACCAGGACTCCTCTTGCCAAAATCGTTTTCTGGAAAGACAATGACACTTTCGGAGTGGAGCCGGTAATCAAAATCGAGGTGCCCCCGGAACAGCGCGTCGAGTGGGAATGGACTCTGCTTTTCGGGAAAGGGCTGGAATCTGTGTCCAGAGTAACTGACTCAGGGATTTATTCCATAAGGAATGTGGACGTAAAAGATTCCACCGAAGTAATTATTGACTATCTGCCATCCAAAGACATGGACGGGATTTCACTTGATTTGACCTTAAATTCGCCTGAAGGCAAGATGATCATGAACAAAAACAAAGAATTTGCCGGAATTTCACCGCTGAAGCCGGGGTCGGTCAAGCTGAATCTGCCGCCGGACATGAAAAATAAACGGTATCTGCTGAAATTTGAATTTTTCACAAACGATACTGCAATGGATCAGTTTACCTATTGGCTGAACCCGCCGATGAAAGCGGCGGCGGCTCAGGCTGCTGAATAGTGCCCCCCATCTGTGCCTTCCTCATCCCGGATTGCTACTTTTTTTGCATTCAGCCCAATGCCGGGTTATATTAATGCCGGAGGATTGAATTTGGAGAAATCATCAGAGCATCCATATTCAAGCATCATCGTTCAAGAAATGTTTTGAGATTTGGAAAGAGATGGAAAATGGCAAATAAAGACCTTACAGAGCTTAGAGTAAGAAATGTGATGAATCAAATCCCGAAAAGCGCGATGGCGAAACGGGAAGGCAAGGTCCGCAATACGGTCAGGTCTACGCTGTCCTCCATGAAAACCGTGCTTGGCCAATTGAAGCAGGGCAACATGAATAAACTCCGGAGCGAAAAACGCCGCAAAAAAATTACCGTAATAACGATTCTGACAATCGTGGTTGTAGTTGTTGTCGTTGTGGCGAGAATGATTTTCCATTAAGGCTTGACGCTGTTGTCGTCACTGACCGAATATACCCGCTGGAAGTTGTTTCCGGAAGATGCACGCTCAAGAACTTTTCCCTTGAACCGCCCGGTAAATGCATTTTCGTCTCCGCCTCCGGTAAGAATTGCCCGCCGGCAGTTATTTTCCAGGGATAACACTTTCCCTCTGGGATTATCAAAACACCATACATCAGAGGTGACTCCGAGCATTTTCCCGTAAAAAACGATGGAATACGGGTCGGCATTAAAACTGACATAGATTTTAGCCGTCCCCTCCGTCGCCCCCTGCACCTGGAGCGATTTGACTGCGTCGAACGGATTAAAACTGTCTTTCATATAGTAAGGACTGAAAAAATCATCCAGCGCCTGCTCCCCGACATATTTGGCCGAAAGATATTCTTTGAATTCCTGCTGCGCCATCCCGCAGGCAACAACCGCAGCCGCCAGCACCGCAGCCAGCAGTTTCAGCGTAATGCGAAACTTCTTCAGTCTGAGCAATGCAAACAGATGCCCGAGCCCGCGGCAGAGCAAGTACATCCACACCGGCCAGACGGAAAAGAAGACTCTGGGAAACGGCGCCGGCGAAATAATCAGGAAGAACGGCACCGGCAGCAGCAGCACTAAAACAGTAATTAAAGCTCCTCTCCACGAATTCTTTCGCCTTAATATCAGCGGCACAGCAAGAATCGCGGCAGGAATAACCGGCAGAAATGAGATGGCCCACGACAAATAGAGCGCAGTCATTGCCGCGAATCCATTATTCCAGCCTTCTCTGAGCGCCATTACCCTGGCGACGCCTTTGGAGATCGGAAAGTAAAAAATTGCCAGCGCAATCAGCGGGATTATTGCTAAAAACAGGAAACGGGCAATGAATTTTCTGCTCTTCAGCGGGAATTCAGCGAAACATAAAACCACGGCGCCCAGAGCAATAATATTCGAGGGAATTGTGCCGACAGCCAGCAGGCTGATCACGAAATAAGCCGCCCCGTTTTTCCAGTTCGGGCCGGAAATCCACCGCCGCGCAAATTCCAGCGCCAGGACAACCAGCAGAAAACTAAGCATATATCCCCGCACGGCAACGGAATAAATCCCGAATGGCAGCGAGAACGCGAAGCAGGCGCAAACCAGCGCAACCGCCCAAATCCCGCACTGCTTTCTCCACCGGCAAAACATGATCCCGAATGCCGCGAGCGTAATCACCAGCGAAAACAACCTAAGATATACATCGAATGCGACAACCGGCTGGTAAATGGAAGCCCAGAATTTAAGCAGGACCGTATAGACGATATGGTTGTTGGGGATGACATAATTATAATAGATTTCCACCGGTCCGGGAAGGGCCATGAAATTCATGATCGTCAACGCCTCGTCAAACCATAACGGCCTGAAAATACCGTCCCGGGTAAAATACAGCACCGCAATGAACAGTGCCGCGGCGATGAGAAAACTCTTTTTACGTCTGCTTTGATCAGTATCTGTCATACCCGCCTTTTATTTTAAGCTCATTACCATGCGCATCAGTTGATCGCCTTTCATCAGTCCGAGGCTGCCTTCCAGCGCGTCCTTTTCGGTAAAGCGGCGGATGCCGTCAGGGTTGATGCCCGGACCGCAAACAGCTACAGGCACCGGCGTGGTGGTATGCTGGCGCAGTGCAATCGGGACCGGATGATCCGGCAGCACCGCGAAAATTACTGGCTCATTCTCCAGCGCTTTCATAACCGGAGCGACGATTCTGGCATCGAAATCGGCAATGGCCTGCATCTTCAGCGCCAGGTCTCCCATGTGGGAACATTCATCAATCGCCTCGACATGCAGATAGACAAAATCATGCGTTTTCAACGCTTTTAGCGCAGCCTCGACTTTCCCCGCATAATTGGTATCGATAAATCCGGTCGCGCCGGGAACCTCGATCACATCCATGCCGGCGCATTTGGCCAGCCCTTTAATCACGTCAACCGCGCTGATCACCGCCCCGGAGCGCCCTGAATAACGCTCGGCAAACGGCAGCAGCGACGGTTTCCGGCCCGGACTCCACGGCCAGATATGGGATGCCGGAGCCGCCTTGCCGCGGTTAAGCGGGTGCGCTGCCAGAAATCCGGACGTTCCGGCAATGAGGTCTTCCAGAAACCTGACGGTATGGGCGGCTTTGGCATCGCCGGCCTGCGGCACAAGCTTCAGTTCATCAAGATGCATACCCTGGGATGAATCAGGTTTGAAATAATCAATCTTATCGGAAAATTCGCTCCCGTGCAGCACCAGCAGATTGCGGTAGCTTACGCCCGGGTAAAAACTGACTTTCCCGCTGCCGAATTCATGCTGAAGATCGGCCATGATGCGGGTGGATACCGCGTTGTCAATATGCCCGGCCGAGTAATCCAGCAAAATGCCGTCCGCGGAAACCGTGACCAGGTTGCAGCGCCATGCAATGTCATCCGCCTCCAGCGCAATCCCCTGGCTGACGGCTTCAATCGGCCCGCGCCCCGGATAATTATGCTCCGGATAAAAACCCAGCACCGACATGTTGGCGACGTCGGAGGAGGTCGGCAGCCCTTCCGGCAAGGTCAGGAAAGTTCCGCTGGCGCCTCGCGCGGCAATCGCGTCCATGGCCGGAGTATCCACTGCTTCCAGCGGAGTTTTTCCTCCCAGCTCATTCAACGGGAGGTCGGCCATCCCGTCAGCAAGAAAAATAATACCCTTCGGCATAAAAAACCCCATGTCTAAAAAAGTTATTTGCAAATATACACCGCAAAAGGCTATTTTCCAGCAGGGAAAACGTCTTTGGGGACACCACGCGAACAGCCGGAAAGCAGGAATCTGGTGACAGGAGAAAGAATAATCTGCTTACTCCATTCCGGACACCCATCAGCCTCATTCTGGACAGCCATTCCGACACTCAATAGAGTGTCGGCTGTCCGTTATGTTCTGCCGGGGGGTTGTCCCGCGAATCAGGCTTTGATGTCCTGGCTGACGATTGCGCCGGGGCGGGTGTTCTGCCCCATCCAGATTTTGCGGCCGGGATAGATGCTGGTATGGATTCCGGTATGGACATTGTCGCCGATGATGACGCCGAGTTTGCGTCTGCCGGTATCGAGCAGTGCGCCGGAAACTTCGGATCTGTGATTTTTGCCGTCGTGTCTCAGGTTGGCGGAGATCGTGCCTGCGCCGAGATTGGTCTGCGGGCAGATCACGGAATCGCCGATGTAGCTCAAATGTCCGGCGCTGACATTGTTCATCAGCAGGCTGTTTTTGATTTCCACCGCCTGGCCGACTTGGCAGTTGTCGACGATATAAGTGCTGCCGCGCAGTTAGCAGTTGGGCCCGATCTTGCAGTTTTCGCCGTTAACGTCCTTGCCTTCG
>CAIJKT010000166.1 GCA_903821255.1 uncultured Lentisphaeria bacterium
AAACCTGCTGAAGCAGTAGATGTTGTTGCTGAAGCAGCTAAAGATTCCGCGGAATAATATTTCTAATACTGGGAGATGATATAATGGCAATTACAGCAGAAATGGTAAAAGAACTGCGCGATAAAACCGGCGCAGGCATGATGGATTGCAAAAAAGCCTTGACCGAGGCCGATGGTGACCTGGAGAAGGCTATTGACAACCTCAGAAAATCAGGTATCGCCAAAGCTGAAAAGAAATCAGGCCGCACGACCAAGGAAGGCAAAATTATTTCCTGCATCAAGGGAAATAAAGGCGCTATGGTTGAAGTGCTCTGCGAAACAGACTTTGTTGCATCCAACGAGAAGTTTAAAAACTATATTTCCGCGATTGTTGAAAGAACGCTGAACGTTGACGGTAACGGCTGCGTGTCTGAAAAAGTTCAAGAGATTGAAAAAGACGGCCTGGTTACCATGGTTGCGACCATCGGCGAAAATATGCAGATCCGCCGCGCCGCCAAGTGGGAAACCGCCGGCAGGATCGCCTCTTATCTGCACATGGGCGGACGTATCGGCGTCATGATTGATGTCGAAGGCGAAACTGACGATGCATTCCTTAATGACATCTGCATGCACATTGCGGCATTCAGACCGACATACATTTGCTCAAAATGCATTCAGGAAGATGTGATTAAGCGGGAACAGGAAATTGCCGCGGCGCAGGTTGTCGGCAAACCTGAAAATATTGTTGCCAAAATTGTCGAGGGCAAGATCAACAAATGGTATTCTGACGTTTGTCTGGTCAATCAGCCCTGGATTAAAGATGACAAGTCTTCCATCGCCAAGCTTAAACCCAATTTGAAGGTTAAGCGTTTTGTGCGCTGGGAAGTCGGCGAAGAAATCTAATTCTCCGCAAAATCTAAGTTACTTCAAGCCTCTGCTTAACCGCAGAGGCTTTTTTTTGGGTGCGCCCGGCAGGGCGCACGGACTTTACGGTTACAGCAGCTCGGCGGCGATGGCGGCCAGCTGACTGCGTTCGCTCTTGGTCAGCGTCATATGGCCGTGAATCTGCTGGTTTTTGAATCGCTCGGCCGTGTAGGTCAAACCGTTGCTGGACGCGTCCAGATAAGGGTTGTCAATCTGGTAGGGGTCTCCGGTCAGCACCATTTTAGTGCCTTCGCCGGCGCGGCTGATGATGGTTTTGACTTCATGCGGCGTCAGGTTCTGCGCTTCATCCACGATGACGAACTGGCGCGGAATGCTGCGTCCGCGAATGTAGGTGATGGCTTCAAGCTCAATCTTGTGGCTGCCGATCAAATCATCCGTTTTCTTGCTGGAAACCTGGTCTTTCTTGTCGGAGGAATGCATCAGGTAGTCAACGTTGTCAAATATCGGCTGCATCCAGTTGCTGAGTTTTTCCTCTTTCGTGCCGGGCAGGAAACCGATATCATTGCCCAGCGGCACGATCGGCCTGGAAACCAGGATTTTCTCATACATTCCGTTATGCAGAACGCATTCCAGGGCGGCGGCCAGAGCCAGCAGGGTTTTGCCGGTGCCGGCGCGTCCGACCAGCGTGACCAGACTGATTGCCGGGTCCATCAGCAGATCCAGGGCCATCCGCTGCTCCTTATTCCGGGCTTGAATGTTCCAGACCGGGGTCTCCGGCTTGGCCACCACCAGATGGAGCTGACCGTCGGAACGCTGCCGGGCGAGCGCGGAATGCTTCGGCGTGTCTTCATCCTGGAACAGCACAAATTCATTGGCGCAAAGCTGCATCTCCGGCTGCATGATCTTCTTCTGGTAAAGCTCGTCGATGACATAACCCGGAACGCTGACGGTCCGGTGTCCGGTATACAACGTGTCGAAATCCACTTTCTCGCGTTCAAAATCCATTACTTTGACGCCGAGCGCATCTGCTTTCAGCCGGAGGTTGATGTCTTTGCTGATGAATACGACGTTTTCGCTTTGCTTGTGCAGATTATACGCCACCAGCAGAATGCGGTTGTCCGGCTGCTCCATGTCCAGCGAGGTGGCGGTGATCTTTTCCAGATCCTTGTCTTTGCCGGAGATTGTTCCGCGGACGGTCAGGATGCGGAGCGTGCCGGAGGCCGGAGATTCCGAACCGGCCAGCGATACTCCTTCCGCCAGATGCCCTTTTTCCCGCAGCGCATCCAGCCGCCGGATGACTTGACGGGCGTTTCTGCCTAATTCATCCTGATACTTTTTAAATTTATCCAGTTCCTCGATGACCGCCATCGGGATGACAACGTTATTGTCCTGGAATGAATCAATGCTCTGAGCGCTGTGAAGAAGAACGTTGGTATCAAGAACGAAAGTCTTAATCATAAATATTTCCTCCGATTGACAGCCGTTGCCGGCTGAGATTTCTGAACTTGAGCAGTGCTGCCCGTTCTATTAGATAGCTTATTCCGCGCAAAAAAAAAATCAACCTGTAAAACAATAATTTTTAACCTATACTTCCGCTCACCAGTTTGGGACACCCCGTGCGGAACCGATTCAGCCGTCGGCATGGAGAAATCCATTGCTGCATTTTGGACACCGCCTACCCTCATTTTGGACACGCAGCCAGGTCCAGCCCATGCGGCCGGCATTACCCGACGGACAGCCGTCCGACTCCGACACTTTGGAGTGTCGTTCCGCACAACGGTTTTCGAAATCTGGGTCCTATGGGTCTTATGGGTCCTATGGGCCATTTTGGACAGCCACTCCGACACTTTGGAGTGTCGTTGAACATAATACTTTTCACTTTTCTCGCTTTCAACTTTTCTCGCTTTTCTCGCTTTTCTCGCTTTCAACTTTTCTCGCTTCCCCCCGACTCCGACACTTTGGAGTGTCGTTGAACAGAGACTGTTTCGCCCATGCGGCCAGCATAACCCGACGGACAACTGTCCGACTCTGACACTTTGGAGTGTCGTTGAACATAATGCTTTTCACTTTTCTCGCTTTCAACTTTTCTCGCTTT
>CAIJKT010000167.1 GCA_903821255.1 uncultured Lentisphaeria bacterium
CAGCGCGCTGCCTTCGTGGGGGGACAGCACATGCACCGGCCCCCGGCTGTTCTGCAGGGCCAGCAGTTCGAGTATTACCGGATGCGTCTCGGGGATGCGGTAAGTGCGGCCGTAGCGGCTGATTACGCTTTGCAGCATATTCTCCGCGAACTTGCCCTTGAAACTGAACCACATGAAAGTCCATGGTTCATCTGCATCCTCCGGATAATAATATTTGACGCCCGGCTCCAGGCCGGCGCACACATAAGCGATTCCCGGCAGCAACGGATATTTCCGTCCATCAGCTTCCTCAAAACAGCCCCGGCCTTTCAATGTGTAAACAAACAGGCCGTTGAAGCGGCCTGAAGCATTCCGGTAGACCGGACTGAACTGCGTCTCCGTCTCCAGATGGACAGGAACGGGAAAGTCTTCCAGCCCCCGGTAGGTTTGAAAAACGACATTGCTGACCACCATAAATCACATCCTGATAATTAATGTCATTTAATGAATACTTTTTAACACATTATGCTGTGGAAACATTTAAATTATACATCATAATATAACTATATCAATCATTTATTTAAAAAAAGGACTTGGCATTATGTCGCTTACCCCGCGTGAAAATCTGTTAAAGTTATGGCGCCGCGAAGGCTTTGAATACGCTCCTGTCCATTTCTGGCTCTGCCCGTCACTGGTCGAAGAATTTATGCGGCGTCTCGGCAGCAGTCAGGACTATGAGGACGCGTTCAATTTTCCGTTTCGCCATATCGGCGTGGCGGCGAAAGAGAACAAGCAGGACTGGATGCGGTATTATCCGGGCGTGATATTTAATCCCGGAACTAAAATCGGTGATGATGGCGTGGCGCATGAACCCCATCCCGGCTCCATGCACATGACCCGGATGCACCACCCGATGAAAAATTTCACCAGTCTTGATGAATTTAAAGCCTATCCGTATCCGGAATTGCGCCATGACTGCATGGAGCAGTTGATTCCGGCAGTACAAAGCTTCCATGACCGTGGACTGGCGGTAATGGGCAGTCCGGGTTCCATCTGGGAAAACTCCTGGTATATGCGCAGCATGGAGGAATTAATGGTGGACATGATGACCGGTGACGAGAAGGCCGTATATCATCTGGACCGGATCACTGAACTTGTCCGGGCGCGGGTGGTCGCGCTGGCCGGGGCCGGTGTTGATTTTATTCATCTCGGCGACGATATCGGCATGCAGCACGCCATCATGATGTCCGAAGAACTTTACCGCGCCTGGCTTAAGCCGCGTTTCGCGCAAGTCATCAAAGCGGCCAAAGCGGTTAAACCGGATCTGCTGTTCAGCTATCATTCCTGCGGTTACGTCGAACCGTTCATTCCCGATCTGATCGAAATCGGCGTGGACATCCTGAACCCGGTTCAGCCGGAGTGCATGAGCTTTGAGAAAATTCACGCCGAATACGGCGATGTCCTGGCATTCTGGGGAACCATCGGCACGCAGACGACGATGCCGTTCGGCAAGCCGGAAGATGTGCGAAGCGAGGTGCTCCGCAATCTGAAGATTGCCGGCGGGAAAGGCGGCCTGCTGTGTGCGCCGACGCATCTGGTTGAACCGGAAGTGCCATGGGCCAACATTGAAGCCTATCTTCAGGCCTGCCGCGATTTTAA
>CAIJKT010000168.1 GCA_903821255.1 uncultured Lentisphaeria bacterium
AGACACGTTAGAGTCAAAGGGCATTTGAAAGTGTTCTGCCATCTGATGTTCGGGGTAATCGCTATCACCGTGAAACAGTTATTCAATATGTTGAATTGAAGCAAGTTGAGCTGATTCGACAACGAGAATTTTGACAATCCGGAAAGTCCGGAAATGGAGGGGGTACATTCAAAAATCAAGTTTTTGGCGATTTTTTCGGAAAAAAATCGCATCGGACGTGTCAAAATGGTTTTGACACGCAAAGAAAAAGTTATTAACAGGCAAAAGCCAATAGTTTTGAAATTGGCTCAATTATCTATATATAGTAAAATTGTCAACCGGAACAGCGTAGATAAGTTCAAATAACGTTGTAAAATGAATTTCTTAACTCATTTTTTACAGGAAGACTGTAACCGCAAAATACACGAAACGCATGAAGGTAAGCCGCAGTTGATCAGCCTTACAATCGCATGATAAAACTTGGCGCTAAAATTAAAAAACTGAAAAAGATTGAAATGATAGAGATTCAGTCTCCTGACGCATATCCATTCTATACTTTGAAAATATTGACTTACAAGTCTAAAGTTATATCTTGCAGTTATCGCGTTATAATTAACACTAATTCCGTAATGGGTTCAACCCAAAGTGGTCCAGTATCATTTTCCATTGAGAAAAATCATTTCAACATGCCACTTCCTGAGAGTGAATTGAAAAAGCTTTTAGGCAACCCAGATAAGATATCAACATATAGAACGCCATAAATGATTTCGTAATTTTGCTGATTCATCTTTCTCCGGCTCCCATTCTTTCCGGCAACCTCTTATTCTGCTTTAATTCTTCTGTATAAAAAAACATAAAACGTAATAATTGCAAATATTTATACAGAAGATAATAGATTGCAATATAAGGCTGATTTGAGCAGAGCGGTCAGCCTGCCTGAAATCAGCCTTATACGCCATGCTATTCCAGTCGTAAAGCCGTAGATTCAGGTTGTTTGCACAGTTAATTCTATTCATGGAGAATGACGGTGGAATATAATGCTTTGCTGCTTAAAGATAAAATAGAGCAAAAATACAATAAAAGACAGGAGGCGTCCTGCTTTTACGGAAGTTATGTTTTATATGATGATAAAATATTATTCTGCAATGCGAGTCAGGGATTAAATAATTTTAAAGAAGGGAAGGTTATTATGTGTGAGTCATGCAAGGGAACGATTGTTGAGCAGGTGAAAAGCGGTAAAGTACTTGTGTCGGACGGCGCCTGGGGCACGTTTCTCCAGAAAAAAGGAATGCAGCCCGGCGAATGTCCGGAACTCTGGTGCGCGGAACATCGTGACGCCGTGCTCGACATTGCCAAATCCTACATCGAAGCCGGCGCGGATATGGTTGAAAGCGACAGTTTCGGCGGAACCTCCTTCAAACTCGAACACTATGGCCTGGCCGACCGGGTTGTTGAACTCAATGAAGCGGCTGCGGACATTTCCAGAGAAGCCGCCGGCGACCATAATTTTGTAATAGCCTCCATCGGGCCGACCGGCAAAATGCTGCTGATGGGTGATGTTACCGAAGAAGAACTGTACAACTGTTTCAAGGAACAGGCGATTGCGCTGGAAAACGGCGGAGCCGACGCTGCCTGCATCGAAACCATGTCCGCGATTGATGAAGCCGTGCTGGCGGTCAGGGCCGTCAAGGAAAACACCATGCTTGAAGCCATCTGCACCTTCACTTTCGAAAAGACGGTTTCCGGCGAATACCGCACGATGATGGGCGTATCCCCGGCGGAAATGGTTAAAGCGCTGCTTGACGCCGGCGCGGATATTGTCGGAGCCAATTGCGGCAACGGCATGGAGCGCATGATTGAAATCGTCAGGGAAATCCGGGCTGCCGACGCGGACATTCCGATCCTGGTCCATGCGAACGCCGGATTGCCGAAAAACATCAACGGCGTTGACGTGTTCCCGGATACTCCCGAAGACATGGCCAGACTGGTTCCCGCGCTGGTCAAGGCGGGCGCCAATATCATCGGCGGCTGCTGCGGCACCACTCCGGCCCACATCAAGGCGATCAAAGACGCGGTTTTAAAACTTAAATAATTTGAACACAGAAGTCAGCGTTTGACTGCGGTGCCCGCAGTTTTATCAAATAAGAAACTGTCAGATTTGAAAAGAGTTTCAAAAGAATTAAAGACAGAAGATAAAACAGAAGACAACTTATAAAAACATATAGAGGGAATAAAAAATGGCAGATAAAGGTAAGTTTTTAAGCACGGCAATCGGCAGCATGCCTTTTGCAGACCCGGCTTATGCGGTAAATGTGTCCCTGACCAAACTCGACTGTCCGATCTGGCCGCAGCTCTCCCATTTCGGCCTGCGCGAGCAGATGGAAATCCAGTATTCCGAAGGCATGCCCTGCGCGATCATTGATGAAGTTAAGGGGCGGCTTTATTTTGACACTTCCGTTGATTATTCTGAAGCTTTTGCCGTGTTCTATGAAAACTACATGACGGCGATGGATGAAGATTCCGGCACCGGCGACTGTTCGGCAATGGCCATCAGCGAAAATTTCTCGCACGGCATTTACGCGCTGGAAAAAGCGCTGCATGCCAGGGGCGGGAAAATTCCGTGGGCGAAAGTCCAGACGACCGGGCCGTGCAGTTTCGCGCTGACCATTGTTGATGAAAACAAGCGTGCGCTGTGGTACAATGACGAGTTCCGCGATGTGGTCATCAAGGCGCTGGCGATGAAATGCCGCTGGCAGATTCAGAAATTCAAACAGTATGCCGACAACATCATCTGTTTCATCGACGAACCGATTCTTTCCGCGTTCGGCAGTTCCACCTACGTCTCGGTCAGCCGTGACGAAGTCGTGGCGGCTCTTCAGGAAACCATTGCGGCAGTTCATGCCGACGGCGCGCTGGCCGGCATCCACTGCTGCGGCAACACCGAATGGAGCATTCTCATTGACGCCGGAGTGGATATTGTCAACTTCGACGCGTTCGGTTTCGGCGAAACCATTGCGATGTATGCCGACAAGGTCAAGACTCATCTCACCAATGGCGGAATGCTGGCCTGGGGCGTGGTTCCCACCTCGACCGCTATCCGCGAGCAGACGGTTGATTCGCTGGAAGCGCAACTGGAAAAGGTGATGGACCACCTGGCCGCCACCGGCATTGACAAGGGCCTGATCACCCGTCAGGCGATCATTACGCCGTCCTGCGGAACCGGCTCCATGGCGGTTGAAGACGCTGAAAAAGTGTTCGAAACGGTCAGCCAGTTGTCGAAACGGATGAAAGCGAAATACGGATTCTGAAAAACAATACCGGAGGCTGGTTTCGCATGAGGCGGAGTCAGTCTCTCAACTTATAAACCGGGACTGAAAATTAAAATCGCAATATCAGGCAAGGGCGGAGTAGGAAAATCCACGGTGGCGGCAGTGCTGGCGTTAATGCTGGCAAAACGCGGCAGCCGGGTGCTGGCGCTGGATTGCGACCCCGACGCGAATCTGGCCGGAGCGCTTGGACTCAGCGCGGATGAGCAGGCTGGAATAGTGCCGATTTCCCGTCAGGTGGCTTTGATTGAAGAGCGTACCGGGGCGAAAGTCAAGCGCTACGGGCAGATGTTCAAGCTCAATCCGGAAGTCTCTGATATTGCGGACAACTATGCAATGCTGCACAAAGGCGTTGCGTTGCTGGTGCTGGGCGCGGTGGAAGACGGCGGCGGCGGCTGCGCGTGTCCGGAAAGCGTGCTGATCAAGGCGCTGGTTACGGATCTGATATTATACAAGGACGATGCGCTGATTATGGATATGGAGGCCGGCGTCGAACATCTTGGCCGTGCCACCGCACGGGGCGTAAATGCCATGCTGGTGGTGGTTGAACCGGGCCAGAATTCCATTGAGTGCGCTCAGCGGATCATCAAAATGACACAGCAGATCGGCATCAAAGATTTGCGCTTCATCGCCAATAAGGTTAAAGATGAGGCGGACGAGAAATTTATCCGGGAAGCGCTTGCCGGATATGATATCCTGGAGTTTATTCCCTACTCGGAAGAGATTCGCAAGGCGGACCGGACCGGGCAGTCCGCGCTCGACGTGCTGCCCCCCGGAATTGCAGCCAGATTCGAGAATATCTTGAAACGCTTGAGCAATCCGCAATTAACATAATAACAGGCAGGCATATAATGAGTTATCTGATAGCAGTAAGCGGGAAGGGCGGCGTCGGCAAGACAACCTTGTCCGGGCTGATCGTTTCCCGGCTGATCGCCCGCAATTGCACCCCGGTGCTGGCGGTGGACGCAGACCCCAACATGTGTCTGGACAGCGTACTGGGCGTGACGGTGACGTCCACGATCGGAGCGATTCGCGAGGAGGCAAAAGTTTTTGCCGCCAAAGGGATGGCTGCCGGAGTATCCAAGCAGGACTGGATGGAATTTAAAATAGCTGAATGCCTGGTGGAGGCAGATGATTTTGATTTGATCGCCATGGGGCGCTCCGAAGGGGCAGGGTGCTACTGCTACGCCAATAACGTGCTGAAAAACGCGATTGAGAAAGTTTCGAAAGTGTATCCTTACATCGTGCTGGACAATGAAGCCGGACTGGAAAATCTTTCCCGCCGGATCGTCCAGAGCGTTGATCTGCTGGTGATGGTGGCCGACCCCTCCAGCCGCGGCTTGCAGACTGTGGTGCGGCTGCACCAGATGACCGGCGAGATGAACATCAAATACGGCAGGCTGGCGATTATCGTCAACCGTCTCCGCCGCGATGAACTGCCGGAGCGCATGGAAGAGATCAGGGAAATTACGAAAGCTGATTTTGTGATCGGCATGCCGGATTGCAGCGAACTGGCGGAGATTGCGGAAAAAGGCGGAAACATCATGAACGTATCGGCGGACAATAAAATAGTCAAGCTGGTGGATGAGCTGCTGGAGCAGGCGGGACTGCCCGGCCGGAAGCCGGTTTGAAATTTGAAAATGAAATACAATAAACTTTAACATATCAACGATAATTTTAAGGAGATGATCCATGGCTAAAGAACCGAAAAAGCCGGAAGAAATGGTTTCAGATCCAGCTTCAATTGAGATTATTCTGAAGTCTCAGAAGGACTGTGTCGAAACCTGTTTTACGAGGGCTGATTCTCAGAGTGTTTCGTGTAAATTCGGAACACAGGGAATCTGCTGTAAAATTTGTCATATGGGCCCGTGCAAAATAACTCCGAACGGCCAGCGCGGCGTTTGCGGCGCTGATGCCGATACTATTGTCGCGCGCAATTTTCTGCGCGAAGTCGCAGCCGGCACCGCCGCGCACTCCGATCACGGCCGCCACCTCGTCCTGCGCTTGAAAAAAGTTGCCGAGGGCAAGGAAAAGGATTTCAGGATCACTGATGAAAAGGCGCTCCGCCGCATAGCCGGAGAATACGGCCTGCAAACGGAAGGCAAGGCGGTTAACGCGCTGGCGCTGGAACTGGCCGATTTATTCATTTCCGAATTTACTTCACAGGAAGAGGATTTGAAAACCCTGGGACTGGCCCCGGAAAAGACCCGGGCGGTCTGGACCAAATACAATATTGCGCCGCAGGGCGTTGACCGGATGGTGGTGGAGTCCATGCACCGCACTCACATGGGTGTGGACCATGACTACCGCAATCTGCTGGATATGGCGTTTAAGACCTCGCTGGCTGACGGCTGGGGCGGCGCCCGCATCGCGACCGAAGTTTCCGATATTATGTTCGGAACCCCGGAACCGCTGCGCAGCAACGCCAATCTCGGCGTGCTGGAGGAAAAGAAAGTAAATATTATCGTGCACGGTCACGAACCAGCGCTGTCGGAAATGCTGGCTGCTGCGATTCACGACCCTGAAATCAAGGACTATGCCGCCAAAGCCGGAGCTGAAGGTGTCAATCTGGCCGGGCTTTGCTGTACCGCCAATGAAATCCTGATGCGCCGCGGCGTGCAGGTGGCCGGCAACTTCCTGCAGCAGGAGCTGGCAATCATCACCGGCGCGGTGGAAATGATGGTGGTGGACGTTCAGTGCGTAATGCCGAGTCTGCCGAACGTGGCCAAATCTTATCACACCGAAGTCGTGTCCACCGCGGATATAGCTAAAACCATCGGCGCCACCCACATCGCGTTCGACGAAGACCACGCTTACAATTCGGCGAAAGACCTGATCAGGCGGGCGATTGACAATTTTAAAAACCGCGATCCGCTGAAAGTGCAGATTCCGAAATTCAAAGAGCCGCTGATTGCCGGATTCAGCGTCGAGTCCATCAAATACATGCTGGGCGGTTCTTTCCGCGGTTCGTTCCGTCCGCTGAATGACGCGATCATCTCCGGCAGGATCAAGGGCGTGGTCGGGATTGTCGGCTGCAATAATATCAAAACCAAAACAGACTCCTATATCAATGCGCTGACGAAAGAACTGATTAAGCGCGACGTGCTGATTCTGCAGACCGGCTGCGCGGCGCAGGCCTCCGCCAAAGCCGGCAAACTGACCCCGGAAACCGCATTGGCGGAAGCCGGCCCCGGTTTGCGCGAGATTTGTGAAACGGTCGGTATTCCGCCCGTGCTCCACATGGGCAGTTGCGTGGACAACAGCCGCATCCTGGAGGCCGCCACTCAGATCGTTTATGAAGGCGGCCTGGGCGATTCGCTGGCCCAGGTTCCGGCAGTTGGCGTGGCGCCGGAATGGATGAGTGAAAAGGCTGTAGCCATCGGCTGTTACTTTGTCGCTTCCGGCGTGGACGTGATCCTCGGACAGCCGTTCAATATCGGCGGTTCGGAAAATGTCACCAAATACCTTGGCGAAGAGTCCGTTAAACGTTTCGGCGGCGGTTTTCATTACATTCCCGACCCGATGGCGGCAGTGGAGAAAATCATGGAAATCATCAATGCAGCCCGTGAAGCGCTGGGTATCAACAAGAAGACCGAGCGGAAACTTCTGGATATGAAAGATAGGAGAAATCTCAATGTCTAAAATAATTTGTGCAAGCGCTATTGACGGTGCGATTGAATGGGTCGCCAAGGCGGAAGCAAAACTTGCGGAAGCGATCAGGGCCAAGGGCGCGGATACTCCTGTAGGGTTTCCCGATACGGCTTACTATCTGCCGATAATCTACTCTTTTACCGGCAAAAAAATGGAAAAGCTTTCCGATCTGCACGACATGCTCCAGTACACCAAAGGACTGCTGCCGGAACGCCCAAGCGACAAGCTGTGGCTGCCCTATCTGGGCAAAGCCATGGATGCCGGGGTGGCGGCGCTGTTTGCGACTGAAATCATTGAAGCGTGTAATTACCTGATCGGCCCGGCTCCGGTCAGCGGCATCTGGCTGGGCGCGGCATCAGACGTTGTCATGCGCGAACGCGGAATTGAATTTGTGGACGGTTCCGCTCCCGGTTTTGCCGCGATCGTCGGAGCCGCTCCGACCAATGCAATAGCCGTGAAGATCGCCAAAGAACTCCAGGAAAAGAATATTTACGTATTCATGGCCGGCGAGACCAACGGCAAGCAGTTTGCCGAGCAGCTCGCCGAAGAAGGCGTGCAACTGGGCTGGGAAACCCGCCTGGTGCCGTTCGGCAAGGATGTGTCTTCAATCGCCTTCGTGCTCGGCTTCCCGAGCCGCGCGGCGCTTTCCTTCGGGGGAGTGAAACCCGGCGATTACGCGGCCAATCTGAAATATAATAAAAACCGCATTTTCGCCTTTGTGCTGGCTTTCGGCGAAGTTACCGCGGCAAAATATGCCATGGCGGCGGGCGCGATCAACTACGGCGTCCCGGTGATCGCGGACACTGATATTCCGCAGATTCTGCCGACCGGAATCTGCACTTACGAGCACGTTATTTCCAATGTCGCGCCGAAAGAGATGGTCGAACGAGCGCTGGAAATCCGCGGCTGCAAAATTAAAATCACTAAAGTGCCGATTCCGGTTGCTTACGGTCCCGCATTCGAAGGGGAACGCATCCGCAAAGGCGATGTTCATTGCGAATTCGGCGGCAACCGCACCACGGCGTTTGAATTTGTCACTTCCGTCGGCCTTGACCAGATCAATGACGGCGATATCGAAGTCATCGGGCCTGACATTGATCAGGTTCCTGAAGGCACCGCGATGCCGCTGGCCATCTGGGTGGAAGTGGCCGGACGCAAAATGCAGTCCGACTTTGAACCTATTCTTGAGCGCCAGATTCACCACCTGGTCAACGGCGCTGAAGGCATCTGGCACATGGGACAGCGCGATATCGTCTGGACCCGCGTCTCCAAAGCCGGATTTAAAAACGGCTTGCGTTTGAAGCATTACGGCGAAATCCTGCATGCCAAATTTCTTTCCGAATATCCCGCGATTGTGGATAAAGTCAAAGTCACGCTGGTGACTGACGGGAAGGAAGTTGAACGCCGCGTGGCGATTGCCCGCGAGGTTTACAAGGAACGCAACAAACGCCTTGAATCCATGACCGACGACTCGGTGGAAACGTTCTATTCGTGCCTGCTCTGCCAGTCATTCGCGCCGGACCATGTCTGTATCATCACCCCGGAACGCCTGGGGCTATGCGGCGCTTACAACTGGCTTGACGGCAAGGCCGCTTATGAAATTGATGAAACCGGGCCGAACCAGCCGATCCTCAAAGGCGAATGCGTCGATCCGGTAAAGGGGGTGTGGAAAGGCATTAACGATTATGTCTATTCCAACAGCCATAAGTCTGTGGACAGTTTCTGCGCCTACTCCATTATGGACCGGCCGATGACCAGTTGCGGTTGTTTTGAAGTAATCTGCGCCTATGTGCCGGAATGCAACGGCGTAATGGCGGTCAACCGCGAATTCCTGGGTGAAACCCCCGAGCGGAATGACCTTTTCCTCGCTGGCCGGCAATGTCGGCGGCGGTCTGCAGACCCCCGGATTCATGGGGTGCGGCAAGGTGTTCCTGACTTCGAAAAAGTTCCTCTTTGCCGAAGGCGGTCTGAGGCGCATGGTCTGGATGCCGAAGGAACTGAAGGCGCTGCTGAAAGAAGATTTGGACAAACGTTTCGAAGAACAGGGCATTCCCGGATTCATGGACAGCATTGCCGACGAAACCGTCGCGACTGACCCCGATGACATTAAAGCGTTTATGGAAAAGATCAAACATCCTGCCTTGCAGATGAAAGACATGAATGAATATGCGGTGCCGGCCGAAACCGCCGGACAGGCGGAAGCGGTTCCTGTACAGGTCGAAATAAAAGAGAAAATTGACGCGGAAGTGAAAGCTGAACCCGGCAGCGGAACTGCGCTGACGCCGGAGTTGATCGAACAGATCAAACAGCAGGTGAAGGCGGAAGTTTCCGGCTCGCTGAAGACCGCGATTACTCAGGACATCGTCCGGGATATCATCAATACCCTGAGCCGCAAGTTCCTGGGCGAAACTGTTGCGGCGGCTGAAGTTGTCGAGGCGGTCAGGGTTCCGGCTGTTCCCGTTAAGCCGAAAGTGACCGCGGCTGA
>CAIJKT010000169.1 GCA_903821255.1 uncultured Lentisphaeria bacterium
ATTCCATCCGTGCCTTTATTTTCGGACAGTAACCATATGCTGTCAGGCCCGGCGATTTTAATGATATAAAATTTATTCCCGGCTTCGTCAATCCACTCGCTGCCAATATCGGCTGCAGTCAGACCATGTTTTATTATTCTTAGCTTGCGTCCGTCGGAACAGCCGTGATTGGCCCCTATATATGTACCGTTTATATCCCATGGGGCAGTATCATCACCACAATAATGAAAAATAAAGCCAGTCTCGAATAATTGATTGTCCGAAGGAGCCGCAGCAGGAATTAGTCTGGTATCTGAAAAGTTAATTTGACCATTCGAGCCTTTATTCATCGTTATAAGGATATCATTATCAATAGAGAAATATGTTCTGAGACAAACCAATCCGCCTTTTTTTAATGCGATAAGTTTATTCTGCGCCTCCTGAACCTTGTCATCTCTATTTTGAAATATCTTCATAGACACATGTTTTCTCTGTTGTATTTTAAAACTCAATACTCATGTTATGAGTTTATGTTTAAATCGTTGTTTTATATGCTTAAGGTTATTATAATTTAATTTTGCTTGCCAGCAGAAAAGAGATGAGTGAGGTCTTGCCTATTTCGCGCATTCTTGAAACAGTCCTTCCAAACCATGGGAATTCCAGGGTGAGAGCAGTGGCTCCGAATTTTTCTCTGACATAATCCTTCCAGCTTTTCCACTCCTCTTTACAGACTTCAGTCCCGGCATTTTTCAGAAATAATTCAGTCCACTCTTCATACCAGTATTTCCCGTCCTGATGCTGGGCTGGCATCATCATCTTGAATTTTTCCGAGAAATGCTGACTATTAGTAAGCAGACCATCCTGAGTTTTTGACATCCAGTTGTGTATATTAAGAAGCATTCCTGGTTTCACTTTGTCAACATAGTTTTTGAGAGTGCGCCACGATTCATCATCTTGTTTAATAACGCGGTTAAGATCAGCACCTTTAGGCGCAGTCAGGCGGCTCAGGCCATTATAAACTCCGTCTGGATTGGTCATCGGCAAAAAATGGAAACGGTATGATGCTCTGAAATATTTAGCCAAATCATCGTCAGACAGCAGGAAGTCAATCATCCCTTCCGCGCAGAACGAACCGGCGCTTTCATAAGCGTGATTCCGTGCCATAAAAAGCACATCAGTTTTGTTTTCCCACCCTTCCGGATCGTCAACCAGAAGAAGCGGAATTTCCCTGCCTTCCCCGCTCCTGCCTATGCTGGAATATTGAGCGCCGCAATTGCCTGCCTTTGATTTCATATACTCGACAGCCATTGCATAACCGTAATAAGGGGAGGCGTCAATGTGTGAAACACCGGGCGGCAGCTTGATTTTAAGCCTGGTGCCAGGCACTTGAATCTCGACAGGCACCATCCTCCATTCACCCTTTGGCATTAATACGTAAACATGATCATGATAATGCAATCTTTTCTGCAGCTTATCTTCCCAGTTTATGAAACATTCGAAACGCTGTGTGTCACTGGAAGTATTTTCAACTTTTATCGAAAACCGGCTTCCGCCGCATTCACAATTTTCTTCGCCAATCCCCTGCGAAGTTCGCCACATAGGCTTTACTTCAAATATTCCATTGTCTAAGCGGGTTACTCCTTCATCTGAAAAAGGGGCGGCCCCGTCGAAACCTGTAATTATTTTAAATATATTCATTTTGTTCTCCTTATTATCCACAAGGTTTTGTCAAAGCCCAGCCCCTTTCTTCTTTAGGGCTTGAGCTCAATTAAAATTTTATTTGAACGGGAGCCACCGAAGAAATCGGTTCTCCCCCTATTTTATTGGATTTTGAATGTTGAAGATGTGAAGTTCCTCTGCCA
>CAIJKT010000170.1 GCA_903821255.1 uncultured Lentisphaeria bacterium
CCGGCAATTATGTTTTTACGCTTGATAAGCTGTTTATTGCTGAAGACGGCAGTCCCGGCGCTAAACTTGTTTACACCGTGCCGCCGGAACTCAACGCCAGTGCCGGCGCAGATACCGGACTCATGGAAGGATTGAAGATTGAAAAGCTGATCGCCTTGGAAAAAAAAGGGAATGCAGTAAAAGTAAAATATATTTTCACCAATAATAACTCGCGCAAAAAAGATATCCTGCTGGGATTCCGGATCAAAAACTTTCCAAAGCCGGGCGGTGCGCTGGTCAACGAGGAACTGTCAAAAATAACTCAAATATCTTTTGACTCCAATGAAGGTCAAAAAATATTTAAAGACGGTGCTGTTGACAGCGATAATTATGTATTGGCTGAAGGCTGTTCTCCGGTAAGTTTCTTCAAAGTAAAACCCGCGCCGTATAAATGGACTGTTACACCGGTTAAAGTCATTGCCGGAATCGGAAAATTCAACGAACAGATGATTTTTACGCCGGACAAGGAAAATACCGCCGGATTTTATGTGTGGTGGTCGAAAAATTCCGGCTATACGATTGAATTTATTTCCAAAGAGATTTTGCTCAAATATGGAGAAAGTATTTCATCAGAATATTTAGTAACGCTGCAATAATGTGCAATATTCATTATGTCAAAGGATAACGCGATGAACAGATGTGAATCGTTCAGGCAAGCCGGTGACGTTCCATAAATTTTTTAAAAGAAGATCACAATCATGGATATTAATGCTGTAAGACTAAAGTATGAGGCCGCGCTTCACGGATTGGAGCAGAACACAAAAAAAGTATTCGGATATGATAAGCCGGTACTGATAGAGGGCGGTAATTATCTTGGCATCTGGTTGGAATGCGGACCGCTGGAAAGTTTGATCTATGGCCGGTTTGCGCCTGAAGTAGCCAAAGCCAGCCATGCAGTGTTCTTTCATCTGCAGCGTCCGGACGGTTATCTGCCGTTCCGGGTGATCAAAGACAGAGCCGAAGCCTCACAGATTCAGATGGTGGTGCCTGTTGCCGCTACTGCGCTTGAGACCGCTGATCTGACCGGAGACGAAGAATTTCTAGAGCAGGCTTACCATGCATGCAGCCGATGGGATGACTGGCTGGCACGAAACCGGAACACGCGCGGAACCGGACTCTGCGAGGCCTTTTGTGAATTTGACACAGGCCATGATAACAGTCCAAGATTCAAAGGATTACCTAAAAAGTGTCCTGGCGATGACGCTGCGGTTTGTCCCGATGCCGGCAAACTGCCGTACTTGGCGCCGGATCTGTCCGCCACAGTTTATGGCGGCAGAGTTGCCCTTGCTAAAATGGCCGAACGTCTTAACCGGCCTGCGGAAGCCGGAATGTGGCTGGAAAAAAGCGAAACATTGCGCCGGCTTATCATTAAGTATTGTTATGATCCGGAGGACGAATGTTTTTATGATGTGGATTCAGATGGTAATTTTGTCAGGATCTGCGGTGACGCCTTGACCAGAGTTCTGGGTGAACATGTGGTTGAGCAACCCATGTTTGAACGTATTTATGCCAGGCACATCCGGAACCCTGAAAATTTTTGGGCTCCTTACCCTTTGCCGTCCATCGCTTTGGGCGATCCTGCCTTTGTGCGCGAATTGCCGCCTAATTCCTGGGGCGGAGCATCACAGGCGCTGACTGCGCTGCGCACTCCAAGATGGTTTGAATATTACGGGAAATTTGCGGATTTGCGCCATTTGATGACTTGCTGGGTAAAGGCAATATTGGCGGCGCCGGATTTTATGCAGCAGATGAATCCGTGGACTGGCGAATTCTCCACCTCCGCTGGTTATTCGCCAAGCATGTGCGTATTCATTGATTTTGTTGACCGGCTGGGCATTCTAAATGCAAAAACAGAAAGTAAAGGATAACGCGATGAACAGATGCGAATGGTTCAGGAAAGCCGGATGGGGAATATTTCTTCATTTTCTGGCGTCGTCGCCAGGCTCAACGGCCCAAGCGGAGATGTCCGTTGACGACTGGAACCGGCAGGTGGACTCGGTGGATGTGAGCGTTCTTGCGAAACAGGTCGCCGTCGCCGGAGCACGGTATTGTTTTATCACCATCGGACAGAATTCCGGTTTCTATCTGGCGCCGAATCAAACCTATGATCAGCTTGTCGGACGGACTCCCGGCCGCTGCTCAGAAAGAGATCTGGCGGATGATTTGCAGACGGCTTTGGCACATGAAGGAATCCCGCTCATGGTATATCTGCCCTCGCATGCCCCGGCAACGGACCGGCAGGCTGTGGAAAATCTCGCCTGCACCCCGTCATGGGACGCCTCCGCCTGGCAGTTGAGGCCGGGAACTTATCTGCGCAAAGTTGATGTTGATCAACGATTAAGCCTGTTTCAGCGCAACTGGGAGGCCGTTATCCGCGAATGGTCGCTGCGCTGGGGTGATAATGTCAAAGGCTGGTGGTTTGACGGATGTTATTTCGCCGACCGGATGTACCGCCATAACGACGCCCCGAATTTTTACAGCTTTGCGGATGCCGCGCGGGCCGGCAATCCCGCGAGCATCGTGGCGTTCAACGGCGGCGTTTTGCCGCAGATTGCGCCCCTGACTCCGGCCGAGGATTACACCGCCGGCGAAATCACCGACTATTTTCCGCTGGGCGGAGACGACAGCGGCCTGGTTAATGCCGTACAATTTCATGTGCTGACATATCTTGGGAATAGCTGGTGCAATGGAAATCAGCCGCGCTTCAGTCCGGAATTGACGGCGGAGACCACCCGCCGCATCATTCAGTGTAACGGCGTAATAAGTTGGGACGTCCCGATTTCCGCAGATGGCAGAATACCCGAATCATTTATTGATGCGCTTAAGCAGATTAACCATAAAAATGATTAACGCAGATCAAACTTTATAAGGAAAATTATTTCATGAATAAATCAGAGAACACACGTCTTATCAGCGGGACGTTTATGCAGATGGACCACTGGAGCGATACTGAAGGCGCGAGATTCCAGCAGGAAATCCGCAGCTTAAATGAAGATCACTGGCGGCAGATGGTTCGCGATATGGCGGCCATCGGCATTGA
>CAIJKT010000171.1 GCA_903821255.1 uncultured Lentisphaeria bacterium
ATTTCCGCTTAAGATGCGGTTAATTATTTCAACTTCACTCGGTACTGTCATCTTTTCTTTCCGGCAGAACCGAGCAGGCCGATCATGCGGCTTCTGCGATAATGAAAACGGTTCTGTGATTCATTATTAGTTGTTTAGTCGTTGCGGTTACATAAAAAGTTACAAAAAAATAAAAAATTATTCTTTTTTTATCATTAAAGGAAGTCCGGCCTGTTCTCTGAACCGGTTTACGGCCTGCCAGAGTACCGGGTCCCGGTACAGCATCTTGACTAATTTTGAAGAACTCAGTCCAAGCGATTCAGCCGTATCTTTTAATGAAAATTCATTTTTAAACAAATGATCAACCATTGCGGCGGTCCACAACGGGTAGTCCGCACTGTCAATGCTGACTTCAGCACGCTCCGGAACCGACGGGGTGACGGTTCTGACGTTCAGCGCCAGTTGAACCCGCAGCTTCTTCAGAGCTTCGTGCCGGTTCTGATGCTGGCTTCTGCCGGAACAGTCGGTAACGGTTATGCCGGTCGGCGCATGGCGCAGCCTGACCGAACTGGAGGTTTTGTTCCGCTTCTGTCCGCCGTTGCCTGAACCCTTGAATGCTTCCATGCCGCACTGCCGGAATAGTTCTTCGTCGTTCATTCTCAGCCATTTATTGCGTTCATCAGAAATAATGAAATCTGTTTTTTTATCCATAATATGATTATATTCCGCATGGTCGGTTGAGTAATAAAATAATGCCGCCGGGAGAAAATACAATGCCGGAATCAGATTGCGATGACCAGTTTGAGCACAACCCGCATCAGCACGGTCTGCGCCATCAGCATAGTTCCCGCAATACAGATCAGCACGGCGGTCCGTCTGGTCAAGGGTTGCTCCGAGATCATGGCGCAGGCCAGGACAAGCGGAACCGGCATGTAAAATATCAGCAGTCTGCCCATTTCTCCCCGGGTCAGCGGTGACAAACACATGAAGAACAGCATGACGGCATAGAGCAGCGTGAACAGTATGGAGCTGTCGGCAAGGATGGCTTTCAAGCCTTTGCCGCCGGCGGCAGTCATTTTTCCGGCAAGCAGGAAAAATGGGAGGAAGAAGCCAATCGGGCCGAGAAACAGGAGAAAGTCAAAAAAGTTCAGTGCCGCCCAAATGGCTGAGCGGCTGGTTGCGGCATGAAACCTGGCCTGGTTGTGGAGGCATTGCAGGAATATCGCGATGATGTTGAACCCGGCAAGGCAGCAGAGCAGCGCCACGGCAAGTCCGCCTGCCGCCGCGGCCGCCGCGATGGTTAAGTTCTTTCTCATATTGCCCGATGCGAAAGCCGTTATCAGGAAAAATGCGAAGACCAGGATAATCATAGTTCCATAGGCCAGCGTAAAAATTGTTCCAAGTCCAAGCATGAATCCGCATAGTCCGGCCCACAATAGTGCCGGTTTTCCGCCGTTGGCGGCCAGTATGAAAAAAAGACAGCACAGCGAAGTAATGAAGAAAAACGGCGGATCATAGTGTCCGGTAAAAAGTATTGCACCTGGTATCGGCAGCAAAGTTAATGCCGTCATTCCGGCATAAGGGAATTTATTTTTTGCCAGGACGGACGCCGACAGCAGGATCAGCCCTTTTGCCATTGTAATTCCAGCCAGCATCATTAACACCAGCAGGCCGGCGGCGTAAGCCATTACAGTTCCATTGTCCGCGGCGATTTTCTCAATGCTGCCGGCCGGCAGCATTTGTTCGATAAATTTGCGCAATGAGCCTGATTCTTTGCATGCTTTCAAGGCAAGCCATGAGAGCAGGATATTGCCGGGCGGATGCACGTCAACATGTTCCGGGGTGGAAAGCCTGCTGTGCTGCGGTTTGGTGAAATCAGAGAAATATTTTACCGGTGAATCGATGGTCGCCGCTTCGGTCATGTAGCCGGAAGTGTATTTATCAATTATCCCGACCATATTTTCGTTGATGCCGGCTCTGCCGCTCAACAGTATCTGATAATCGATAACCAGGCCGCACAGCAGAATCAGAATCACGCCGGCGGCTTTGCCAAGAGCGGAGGCGGAGCGGAAATCGGTCAGGAATGCTATAACTGCTGCCGTGCAGAAAAAAATAATTACGGTGACGGTTTCAAAGATTGGAAACTCAAAGTTCTGTATCCGGTTCCAGCACCATTCACCCGGTACTCCCAGCGGGATTCCGCCTGAAAGAACGGCCAGAATCAACAGCAGTGAAACTACAGCGCATGTTGTAATGCCGACAGAGAATCTTTTTTCGCCTCCGGTCAATTATCTGCTCCTCGACTGCGAATTGCTGGAACTGTGCGCTGAATGGATGGCATTCAGTTCAGCGCTGCGCCCAGTGCACTTTTCGCAGATTCCGTGATTTTGTCCCATTGCTTGTTGACGACATATTCCGGGGTCAGGATATTTTCCAGAGAAACTGCATATACCTGCGGGATTGCCAGGTAACTCTTAATTTTATCCAGAGTGATGCCGCCTTTCGGCAGAATGTCCAGCGGAAGATGTTCGAACGGCTCCAGAATTGCTTTCAGGTAATCAACCCCGCCGGACGGTTCCGCCGGGAAAAACTGAAAATGCACACAACTGTTGAGCAGGATGCGTTCAATGTCGGAAGGGGTGTTGGCGCCGGGTGCGAAAACGATCGGCGATTTTACGGCGATTTTGATGGATTCTTCGCAAACCCCCGGGGCTGTGGCGAATTTTGCTTTCGAGTCGACGGCGCGCAGAAATTGATCTTTATTCAGAATGCCGGACGCACCGATCAGAAAATCCGGAAATTCTTTGGCTATTTCCCGGATGGCTTTGCTGTCGCTGTAACGCCTGAAGGTTATTTCCATGGCCGGCAGTCCGCCCCTGATTAGAGCTTCGGCAACTTTAAGCGCATCCGCGATTTCTATATCTTTAATCGTCAACAGAGGAACAATTTTATATTTGCCCAGGCTCGTAAACATAATTTTAAATAACCTTTCTGTTGGGTTTCTGCTGATAAATCCCGAAATTCCACTATCCCATGAGACATCCATAAAGCGCAAAATATACTGACAAGTGCTGAATATACATTGCAAAAAATATATATCAACCGGAATTTGTCCCCGCTTTACAAAGTAAAACCGCCGCAGCTTATTTTTCAGAACAGGGATCGCTCATTGGTAAAATATTAATAAAAGTTTATAGTAGTTTGTCAGAGATGACGACTGTGTAGATATTTAAATAATACAAGGTTAATGTTATGATTACTGCCATTATCGTTGGCGCAGGGCACCGCGCATTGATTTATGCATCCTATGCAAAATTGCATCCGGATAGATTAAAAATTACCGGAGTCGCGGATCCCAACAAGTTGCGCCGGGAAATAGTTGCAAAAGAATATGGGCTGACTCCGGAACAGTGTTTCAATTCCGCCGAAGAGCTCGCGGCGCAGGGTAAAATCGCGGATGCGATTATCAATGGAACGATGGACCGGCAGCATGTTTCCACTACGCTGCCGTTACTGAAGGCCGGATATGATGTTTTGCTGGAAAAACCTTTTGCCTTAAACGAGGAGGATGCCAGAAGACTTTATGCCGCCGCCCGAAAATATAATCGCAGGGTAATGATTTGTCATGTGCTGCGTTATGCGCCGTTCTACTACGAAATAAAGAAGCGTATAGTTGAGGGTGAACTTGGCAGAATCATAAATATTCAAACCGCCGAACATGTAAGTTATCACCATGTTGCCTCCTGTTTTATAAGAGGTAAATGGCATCGCAAAGATGTTTGCGGCTCCTCCGCCTTGATGGCTAAATGTTGTCATGACCTTGATCTGCTCACATGGTTTATGAGCGGAGTGAAGCCGGCCAAAATAGTCAGTTTCGGCGGACTGCATTATTTCTGCAGAAAAAATGCGCCGGCGAATTCCGGCGAATATTGTCTGCTGGATTGCCCGATTGAAAAGGAATGTCTGTATTCAACGCGCAAGCATCATCTTGATCACCCGACCCGCTGGTCTTTCTATGTATGGGCCGGGCTCGAACATATAGACAACCCGACACTGGCGCAGAAAGAGGAATTTCTGAAAAACAAAGACAATCCTTACAGCAAATGCGTGTGGAAACTGGACAATAATGTAGTGGACCGCCAATCGGTGATGGTTGAATTCGCTGACGGTGTCACAGCCACGCACAATATGGTCTGCGGCACCAGCCGTCCCATGCGGAAAATTCACATTATCGGCAGTCTGGGCGAAATTCACGGCATCATGGATGACAGCAAATTCACTGTACGCCACATTGATCTGAGACCGGGGCATGAATATTCGGAAACGGAGATTGATTTGAATATTCAAGGGGATACCGCCGGCGCTTTCGGCGGTCATGGCGGCGGCGACTTGCGGCTTGCGGAAGACTTCGTTTCTATGCTTGAAGGCAATCATCCGTCACTTTCATGCACTACGCTTGAGGATTCAATCAACGGACATCTCATCGGGTTCAGCGCGGACAAATCGATGGAGGAAAACCGGATAGTGGAGCTGGACTCGAGTCAATTTAGCAACGCCGCATTATCATGATATATGACCCCAGCAAGGAAAAATACCGAAATGAATGAAATCCGCTTAGTAGGAAAACGTATAGATTTAGCCAGTTCATCCGTTTTGCATGAGTTCAAAAGTTTTATTGCTGACGACTGGATAATTGCGGGCAAACCCGGGTGGACTGTTACGGACTCCTCAATTATTGGCGGTCCGGAACCGGATACGCATGGACAGATTTTTTACAAAACACCTTGTTCATGTGACATCGTTATGGAATTTGATGCCAGATTGATTGCGCCTTCGGATCATGACATCGTCTGGTGGTATCGGACTAATCTGGAAAGTAAACCATGGGGCAGGGGGTATCTGGCCGCTATCGGCGGCTGGTATCGCAATTTAACCGGTATCGAGTCAGTGCCGGATTTTGCGCTTTCCTCAACCAGCAATTCTTGCCCGGTGGAACCTGATCAATGGTATCATATTGTCAGCGGAGTAGTCGCCAGTCATCATTTTATCGCGGTGGATAATTCAGTAGTCTTTGAATTGCTTGACCCCAGCCCGCTGCCGGAGAATCATAGCGGACACTTCGGGTTTGGTATTTTTCAGTCCCATGTGGAATACCGTAACCTGACGGTCTATGTTCCGAAATGGCAAAGAATTGAAGAGAAATACACTGAATAATTTTAAAGCAGATTCGTTATTTTCTCTTTTAAACCATTATTCAAACTCCAGCAGAAAATAGCAGGTATTTTCATCAATATCAATTTCTATTTTTCCGTTACCGGCAGTAAGTGATTTTTGAATTCCATTCAGCGGGGCATGATATTGCGCTTTCTTGAAATCCTTCTTAAGTTCCAGCGAAATTCTGGATGAAACAGTTTTATTTCTGCCAATGGAATTTATTAAATTGTTCCCTGAGTTATTTATACGTTTTTTTTCCAGTTCCTCCATGCAGCCAACAGCGAGTTTGTCAGCCAGCGCATGAACAAATGATTTATTTGCTTTTTTAAAGATGCGGAAGTGCCACCCGCTGTTTGCAGGCGGGAATATAAAGCTTTCAGATATGAAGTTGCGAACATATTCAGCAATTGCCAGTTCTTTAAAATCCATCTGCATTCGGCCGGGAGTCCATAAAAGCCTGCCTTTGCCGCTACTTATCACGAGCCATTCCGCAGATGCAAGATTGCGCTGCTGATAAACTCCGGAACAAAGCGGAACGGCCTGCGCCTGTTTGCTCCAGGGCGGGAACGCGGCGATTCGTTCCGGCTCAACGGTTTTGCTGATAATTCCAAATTGCTCCAGCCACGGTTTGAGAACACCATTTGCCCGCCGGTCATAATATCCGACAGGGCCGCTGGCAATAACAATACCGCCATTGGCGAGATAATTATTCAAGGCAGTATATTCTTCCGCGGCTAGACAAATCGCGCTGCTGATAATGAGGACTTTATATTCTGGAAAGACCGGTATTGCTGTCACTACATCAAACGTGATATTGTTGTTCAGCAGTTCAAAACATGTTTTGCTGTAATCCGCTGTATAATCTTTTTCCGTCATGCCGTAAAAGTCCCGCGACCATCTGGAGAAAAATACTGCGACATCAGCATCCGTATCCGCGTCAAATAATCCGGGATTGTTTTTCTCCCAGTTAAATCCGTTCCCGGAAAGTTCTGTATCGTCTTTCAGGGAAAGCATTTCAGAGTCACGCAAGCCCAGGCGCCCCTTCAGAGAGCTGAACCATGTGCCGGAGCCGAGAAACTTGTTGAACGCCCAGATAAAATCAGCGGCAGTTTCACTGAAACCATAGCCCAGGCCCAGACACGGAGCGCTGTTTTCACGCCCGATGCCGACATGCAGCATCTGCGCCGGGAAATTGCCCTGCCAGCTTCCGTCCAGCGCTGGGGTATTGCCGCACATTTCAAGCATAATATGATTGCATGGTTTAATGAATTCCTGATAGGTCATGCCGTAACCCGGAAGATGGGAGCCGACGCTGTCCGAACAGCAGGTCATTAATGGAAAATCTTTACCGGTAACCGTCTGTACGCCTTCAAGAAATTCCCGCGTTGTGCTGAAACGCATTTCGATCCAGTCTTTAAACGCTTCATGCTGATAATTCCCCCAGAATGCCGTATCGCTGACAGGCGGAACTTCATGCCCGTACTTGTCCATAAACTTTTTTCTGCAATGTTCGCAGCCGCAACTGGTCCAGCCTGAATAAAAAATGCCGTCGTCGCTCATCAGCCCGTCAATGCCGGTCTCTGTCCGCAGCCGCTGCACGTATTCCTGATAAGCCTTCCGGAAATACGGATTATTCATGCAGAACTGTTCGGCGGTGTAGCGCTCCAGAAAAACCGGCTTGCCGGTAACAAGATCAATCATGCGCCAGTCATTAAGTTTCATTCCTTGATATGTCCATTCGTCGGCAATATCACGGCTCGGTGCAAATGGCAGATGATGGCGGTTGCGCAGCCGCATTGCCAGCGCCTCCTCCTGACTGGAATAGCGGTGGGTCAGGACTGAGGAGTGGTGATCAAAAAGCAGAATATCGCGCTGGTGAAGTTCATCTGCAACAAATTTTATCATGTCATGCAGATTCATCCACAGCGGCATGAAATCCCAGCGGAAGTGAGCGCCATAGATGACCGCCATATTGACCCCTGACGCTGATGCCTGATCTGCACGGTATCTGAACTTGTCCGCAATATCTTCATTGGGCCAGCTCAGGTCTTCCCAGGTAATCCACCAGCTTGCCGCTCTGTAATTTTCATTCTTCTTCAATTCCCCACTCCTTTTTTTAGTCAAAAACGTTGAAAAAAATAGCATTTGAAGTCGATTCCTTCAATAATAAATCAATAGAACTCCAAAAGAAAAAGCTGAATAATTATTGCACCGCATTATTTCAGTTCGACCGCAATTTCAGCAGACCATGATTGGCCCGGTTCCAGCCTGGCCGGTCGAAAGATGCCTTCCGTCGTGGGATTGCTGCCGCCGGTCCAGAAATATAGTCTTTCCAGGATTGCTTTAGGCCAGATTATATTGAACCGGGGCGTTTTCCGGTCGGCAACCGTAACGCAGCCGGAAATTCTATCCGCCGGAATATAGATGTTAGTGTCATTTGACGCCGCCGGAACCAGCGTTTCCGAGTCAGATATTTTGAATTCAACGGTTTTAAGATCCAGGACGGGGCGGTTATGAGACCAGAAAGTGATTGATCTGGCGCTTGAATTTTCATTGCGGATAGTAGTTTTATTTTTCACTGATTTCATGCCCGGCGCAAAAGTATAATCTTTGCTGATGATCAGGCCCGCGAGCAATGGATGACATAACTTATGTTCAAAGCTGATTTCCAGGTTATTCCCGGAGACCTGCAACTTCTTCAACTGGTATGGCAGGCGGCAGTCATTGGCCCAGCGGACAGACTCCGGCGTCCAGAAAAGATCGCGGAAAAAACCGTCCTGCCCTTCCTCCTTGTACATTACCAGATTGCGGGTTGTGGAATCAGTCAGCCTGCTGATTACCGCGCCGTCAGCGGGAAGTATTTCCGCAATGGATTCCCCGTTTTTTATGGTGATTTTTTCCGCAGTTTTTCCACTGGTTCCGGAAGCAATGCATTTCCAGGAATCTGTATCCAGAATGGACCATTGTCTGACGACGGCGGGAGTTGCTGGTTCAAGCGCGGTCGGCCGCCAGTTGGCGGAGTTGTCGTTTTCCGCCGCAGACAGAATGAAAAAACGGACGTCCCCCGGCGGCAGAGTAAAACTGATGTTGTTCAGATCGTTCGCCTTGAGTCTGCCCGAACCGGCTTTATTGGTGAAAAAACGCTTGGCGGAAGGTTCGGCAAGGCTGAATTCCCCTTCGCCGGACAGCAGGCTTAGCACGGCAGTTCTGGATTGCGCCGTGTCAAGGTTGAATAATGCGATCAAAGACTTTTCTTTAGATTTTTTGACTGTGCCGCGAAGCATGCCGCCCTGAGCCTTGAGTTGCAGCAGGAAACCGGCGTCTGTCCCGTTGAACAGATAGTCTTCAAACATGGCGATTTCGCGCATGGCCTGCCGCTGGGCCAGTATCTGGCGGCCGTCAAATACATAGAATCCCATAAAAAGACACACCTGACGGCAGCCATGGACGGCAACGGTGAGCAATTCGCTTCTGACGCATTCCGGCGTAGTGAGACTGTAAGGATAGGTCGTCTGGTTATGGCGTTCGTCGGAAGTTACTACCGGAATAACCGACCCCGGATAGAATGCCTTTATTGCGGCAAGACTGCTCCAGAACTGTTCCGGCTTGAAGTAAGCCATCGGCATGTAATAATCCACATATTCCGCGTAACTTTTAATATCGCCGCAAAGCCGCTTCAACTGGAGCAGATTTGTTTCATCGGGTTCAAAAGGCACTGCACCAATTACTAGTCCTGACTGGCAGTTATTCTCTTTACACCATTGTCCGTATTTTTTGATGATTTCCTTTAGTTGTCCGCTGCGGAATTGCAGAAATTGTTCAGGGAATTTTGCCTCGATTGCCTCGCTGTTTTTTAACCCGGCTGTGCTTTTGCCGTAAATTTTTTCAAATGCCTGGCGGCATACCGGACAGTCGTGATAATAGTCGTCTTTCAATGCCGGTTCGAAATCCCATGCCAGCATTTTCTTATCGAATTTGCCGGAAAAATTCAAGCTGGATTTCATGAATTTTTCATACTGCGGACTGCTGCTCATTCCGGTCAGGCAATGGTTCGGCACCTCAAACCAGAGAGTCCGGTTATTCGTCCATCCTCGTTTTTTCAGCAAAGCTTGTTTATCCGGATGCAGCGAATTACTGACGCTGTCGCCGGAAACGCCGGACCGTTTCATAACCTCCAGCCACTGGCTGAATGCATCGGCATCGTTCAGGAAGTTCAGCAGCGGAGAATACCAGGAGGAAACGGTAAAGTACCCGGGCAGCGCGGCATCCGGCGCGGGATCGGTCAGTCCCTGGATTTTTAAATTGCCGGACGAAAGCTTTTCATTGCCGCGCCATAGACTCCAGCTTAAATCCGACCGGACCATGTCCGCCGGAGTTTTGAATAATAACGCCTCGCCGGTGAACAAATCTCCGGCGGAACGTGATACCGGCAGCACCGCCGGCTGAATTAACGGGATGTTATATTCGATGCGGCTTCCCTGAACATGTCTGGTAAACGGCGGAATTTGAATTTTATCTGGATTGGGGTAATAGAATGGCGCAGCATCCAATAACGGGAAGCAGGCGGGGGCGTCAATGCGCAGGACTATGCCTTGACGGTCCCCGTCAACAAACGCATATAGCAGCAACTGGCATGCTTCACCGCGGATGGCATAAATAGTTTTTTCGTCATTGACCGAACCGGGATAAAATTCGACTATTGTCTGCGGAGGCGCGATCTCTTCGAACGAGATATTATCGTACCAGATTTGTCCGGAGCCGTCCAGGCAGAACCGGACATTGATGCAATAGCTGCTGCTGTTTGCCGGCATCTGATATTCCAGCGTATATTTTGTCCAATCCGGCGCCGGAGTAATTTTGACGGTTTTTATGCCATCCATACCGTCAAACTTTTTTTCCGCGTTCAGTCTGGTGATTATGGCGCGGGCGGACGCCCCTGCTTTGGCCTCCGGATATAATGCGTAAAAAGTCAGCCGGTAACTTTTACCGCCTTGCGCCTGAATTGAGTCCGGCGTGAAATAACAGAAAGCGTTTTGGCCGTCAGGAATATCAATTTGGGCGCTCCGGGTCCCGTCCTGTGCTTTTTTTGTGCTGATGCTGTGAAGACCGGCAACCCCGCCCACATCCCTGGCATTCCAGCCGGTCAGTATCCCGCATATGCCGGGTTTAGGTTTACCTTCTTCGAAACTTGGATTTTGCAGCAGATTCCGGGCAAAGCACGGGAGGCAGGCGCTGAGCAGGATGAGGGCGGCGATTACGTTTTTTCTGATTAACTTATTTGCAGTATTCATTGCTGGTCCTACTTTGTTCCGTCTGAGTCAAGACAGTAATTTACGGCTGATCCACTATTTATGAGTCTCAAGTTTTCAAGACCGGCCCAGCTTACATGGCCGTCCAGAAATAATGCATTGGCTTTTCTGTCATGGTGCATCCACGTAACTCGGTTAGCATCTTTATAGAGATAAACGTAAGAGAGCAATCCCATGGTGGGTATATAAACAGATTCTGTAAAATGCAGGAACATGGACGGACTTTGGCGGCTGTAGTTGAATTTAACATAATCCAATGGCAGATACCCGCTGCCGGCAGTGTATTTGGGGTCGTCCAGACGAATCCCGTAAACCGCGCCGCCCGGAATGTACTTCTCGATGGCGCCGGCACGGATTGTGACATCCGGACAAGTAAGCCGCGCCGGCAGATACCACATTGAAAAGTACTTGCATTCGTTCTGGCTGATATAACGAGTCTGCCGCAGAAACGATCCCCAGTTTACGCCGGCGGGGGCTGAACTGAAATACCAGTCATTTTGTTCTGATGAATAATTGCAGACGGTAATTCCCAACTGTTTAAGATTATTGGCGCACTGAACAGTTCTAGCCTTGTTTCTGGCCTTATTCAGCGCCGGCAGCAGCATACTGGCCAAAATTGCTATGATCGCTATCACAACCAGCAATTCAATGAGTGTAAAAATCCCTTTGTTCTTAATCCTTTTCTGCGCATTCATGATTTTCTCCTTAACTGTTATTTATTGCCGGAGGCGGGATTTAATTCAAAGTCAATTAATTTATTCACAGCGTCCATTTCCGGATTTGCTTTAATCTGCTTGAAGAGAGACCATGCTTCGCGAGCCAGCAGATCATAACGGGCTAGGCAGACCGGATAGCGATTCTGCCCGGGTTTGTAATGGCAATAATCATCTTCTTCCACAAAAAATATGTCATCAGGATATTTAATGCCTGCCCGGGCAAATTCTCTTTCAAAAATTTCCGCGCCCGGATGCCACAGAATCAATGCTTCCGGTATTTCCGGTAATTGGAGAAAGTATCCGGCATGTTCTTCCGCAAAGTGCATTCCCGGTTTCTCTGCGGGTAAATGAAAATAGTCTTCCCTGTAAATATTCTTTTCAGAGGTGATCTTCTTCCATGAATCCTTAATATAATCACTATGAGAGGACATTTGAATATATTTAAAATCTATTCCGATTTTGCGGTATCCTTTTGCGTAGAGACTGTCCACGATCTGCCGTATTGCTTTCGCGCTGTCAAATTCAACCCAGTTGGCGCCGCACTCCGGCGGCAGACTGTTGGCAACTACAAACGGAACAGCATATTTTTTCAGGCTGCATGCCAGCTTTTTATTAATCGCACTGTAAATAAAGATATATCCGTCCACCCAGTTTGATTTCCAGAAATTGATGTCGCCAAAATCATTGATATTATGATAAGCATTCATGAAAAGCGGTTTATATCCGTCCTGCTCTATGGCATTCTTGAGTGGAGCCAGTAACGTGGCATTCCCAAAATCCAGTTTA
>CAIJKT010000172.1 GCA_903821255.1 uncultured Lentisphaeria bacterium
GAACTGACCAGAAACATGACCGTCGTCATGGAACGCCGGCAGGAAAAGGCCGGTTCCGACTTCAGCATTCTGCAGAACAGACTGAAAAGCGCCGCGCCGTTTGCTCAGATCAAAGCGGAACGGATGACAGTGGACCGGCTCCGCCAATCCATGAATCATACGGCCGGGCTCATGTCGGAACGCCTGCGCAACCGGCTCAGCGAGATCTCCAGCAGACTCAATAACGCCAATCCCCGGAATGTGCTGAAGCGCGGTTACGCGATTCTCTCCGATCCCCGCACCGGCAAACCGGTAAGAGATCCCGAAATCCCGCACGGCGCCAGGCTGAACGCCGTTGTGGAACTGGGAACGCTGGAAGTGATTGTCGAACACGGCGAAAGAGACAAAACCTGATTCCGCTTTCCATAAAATGCTGTAAATGAATCGATTTACTCTGCCAGGGTATTGCTTTTGCTGTTCAAATCTGCTATAATAATACTTTATTATGAATAAAAAAATATTTCAAACCAATTTAGATATAGAAGAAGAAACAGACGAGACCTCCGACTTGAAACTGTCAGAGACTCAGATACTGGAGAACTCCAATCCGGTGAAAATTCTTTGCGTTGAGCGGGACGAAGCCGTCGGCAAAGCATTGACCGGCCATCTCCAGAACAATGGTTACACCACCGTTCTTGCCGACAGTTCCTGGGATGCTTTTGAGAAAATCCTGGATTATAACTTCGACATCATCATCAGCGATTCCGACATTCCCGGCACATCCTGTCTGGAGTTGATCAGATATTGCAAAAAGCATTATCCGATGCTGGAAATCATCATTACGTCCAAAAAACCGCAGATTGCGGAAGCCGTCCAGGTAATCAAGGAAGGCGCGTTCGATTATCTGCCGGTTCCCTTCGACGAAGCAGCCATTCTGGAGAAAATCAAAGCGGCCCACCAGGAACAGATAAACAACCTGGTAAAAACCGTTACTTACTGCGATGAGGAAATTTCATCGCGCTTCATCAACCCCCTGCCCGGCTATGACATGGTGAAGAAAATCGGCAACGGCTCGTCCGGAGTAATTCTGCTGGTGAAAAAAGGCACCCAGAAGTTTGCGCTGAAAATGCTGCGGCACGACCTTTACGGCAACCAGAGCTGCAAAGCCGAGATTGAGCGTTTTCTGCGCGAGGCTGAAATACTGTCCCAGATTGATCATCCGAATGTGGTCAAGATTTACGAATCCGGGCTTTCCACCAATGGCAGCATCCCGTACATATTAATGGAATATGTCAACGGCTCGAATCTGACCTGGTGGATAAAGAACCGTTCCATTTCAGTCAGGAAGAAGGTAAAAATCATGCTGAAAATATGCCATGCGCTGCAGGCGATCCACCAGCGCGGCCTACTTCACCGGGCTATAAGAGACGGAAATATCATGCTGCGCAACGACTTGACGGTAAAGTTGACCGATTTCGGGATTTCCCGTACCGTCGAAGCCAGCCAGACCGGACCATTGGAAGTCATCGGGTCTCCCGCCTATATGGCGCCGGAGTCGTTTTCAGGCAGCCGCCATACCGATCAACGTTCGGAAATAGTCAGTTTCGGAATTCTGGCTTATGAATTCTTCACCGGCTTGAAGCCGTTCACCGGGTCCAATCTTGAAGAAATGGTTCAATCCATTAAGGACGAGAAGCCGGATGAGCCCACAAAATTAATTCCCGATCTGCCGGTTGAAATCCAGTTTGTCATAGGAAAAATGCTCTGTAAAAAGCCTGAAGACAGATTCCAGTCAGTGGATGAAATCATCTTTGCGCTCGAAAGTCTGCTGAAGCGCAATCCTTCCGGAACAAGCCGCCAGTCAAAGAGTCTGATTGATCTGCTGCTGGGCAAAACCCCGGTTAAATACTGGGCATAAAGCTATTTCCGCAAGCCTCTGAACATCAAAGCCGGTGAGTAAGGCGGATGAATGCCGCCACATCGTCAATGATTTTTTCCAGCGACAATTCAGATTCCCATCCGATTGCGGCTTTGACCGTCGAGATGTCAGGAGCGCGATGGAGCATATCTTCAAAGCCCTTTTCATATGCCTGCTCGTAAGGAACATAATTGATGGAAGAGTGGCTGTTAAGGCGTTTGATCACTAATTCGGCCAGCCCTTTGATCGTTATCCGGTGAGTGCTGCCGATATTGAAAATCCTGCCATCCGCCTCATCGGTCACGGCAAGCGTCCTTAATGCCCTGACCGTATCCAGCACATGACAGAAACATCTGGTCTGGTTGCCGTCGCCATAGACATGAATATTTTCATTTTTCAGCGCCGATGCGACAAATCTCGGGACCACCATCCCGTACTGGCCGGTCTGGCGCGGCCCGACCGTATTGAACAACCGGACGATAACTCCTTTGAGCCCGCAATCGCGATGAAACGCCATTACGTAAAATTCGTCAAGCAGTTTACTGCATGCATATGACCACCTGGAATTAGTAGGCCCGCCGATTATCAGATCATCTTTTTCACTGAAATGGCTTTTCATGGATTTACCGTAGACTTCGCTGGTTGAAGCCACCAGGATTTTCTTATGGTGCTCCGCCGCGAATTCAAGCACCCGCTCGGTGCCGTGAACATTGGTACGGATAGTGCGCACAGGGTCATGCACCACCAGTTCAACCCCGACCGCGGCGGCCAGATGAAAAACTACATCGGTTTCGGCGACCAGGCCGCCAAGTTCCTGAATCTTCAGGATATCGCCTTCAACAAACTTAAGCAGATGACTCTCGCGAATACTCTTCAGATTATCCAGTGAGCCGGTGGACAAATCGTCAATCACAGTTACATGATGACCGTCCGCAATAAGCGATTCCGCGAGATGTCCGCCGATGAAACCAGCTCCTCCAGTAATCAGGTAACGCATAATGAAGCCTCAGATTTATGTTGTTTTAGGATAGACTTTGCCGGTGACCAGATTTTTAATCCGGATTAAAATTGCCATGACCGGACCGGAAAATATATAAACATTTACAAGGATGAAAATAGCGGAAGACCTGAACAGCGCAATGAATGCGATAATCAATATCAGCACAACCATCCGCCTTTTGCTGCGCCGTACCGAAAACAGCCACTTGCCGACATGCTGATAAGGAATATTGCTGACCATCAGCAGACCGACCGCAGCCGCATAAATCGGAGCAATGACCGCCAGATATTTCACGGGACCGGAGAAATTTGCGTAAAACATCATCAAACTGCAAATCGCGGCGGCAGCACCAGGCGAAGGCAGCCCGGTGAATTTTTCACCGCTTTTCTTTTCGAGAATAGCATGGACATTGTAGGTCGCCAGACGCAGCGCGGCGCAACCGAGGTATATGCTGCAGCAGCAGTAAACCAATATATTCTGGAACCGGCTCATCTCCTCTTTCAGGCAATGAGTGAGACTTGCGGCAATCACAGCCGGCGCCACGCCGAAAGTAACCATATCCGCCAGTGAGTCCATCTGTAACCCGTGCATGCTGGAGGCATTGAATATCCTGGCGGCGAAACCGTCCAGTGCATCAAAAACCATCGCGAATATAATAATCCACGAGCTCACCACCATGACATTGATAATATTCTTCGGATCGCCGATATTATAATAAGCCTGCAGGGTATTCAATATGGCGGCAAAACCGCAAAGCGAATTACACAGCGTAAGTGCGTTAGGAACGAACCTGAACCACTTGTTACGTTCAATCAAACCTTTAAATTGACCTTTTAAACGCCTTGATTCCCTCATTATGCCAGCTTCCCTTATTATTACTTTACAATCCGTCCGACTACTGAAGATCCGGAATAAACCAGGTCTCCCACCTTCACGGAAAGCACAATATCCTTCTTTGCCGGCAAATAAAGCTCCGTCCTTGAACCGAACTTGATCATGCCGTAGATTTCACCTTTCTGGTATTTGGCGCCGATTTCCGGCGGGCATACTATCCTTCTGGCAATCGCTCCGGAAATCTGTCTGACCGCTACCGGGAAAACCAGTCCGCCCGCATTGCCGGTACCGCCGATAGTCATGGCTTCATTCTCTTTTGAGCAGTTGCCGTTCCTGGCGTCAAGGTATTTACCCTCGCGGTATTTCTTATATTCAACTGTGAGATCACATGGCGCACGATTTACATGAACATCGAAAACAGAAAGGAAAATCCCGACGCGCACCACGTCCATGCCCTTAAATACATCAATTTCGCAATTGGATATCAATTCGATGTCTTTTACCATGCCATCCGCGGGAGAAACCAGCAACGCAGGGTCCCGGGGAATTGTTCTGTCCGGAACCCGGAAAAAAGCCGCGATCGCCAGCCAGACGATCACAGTAAAGCCGATAAGCAGACTACCCCAAACCGGTTGATGAAATTTAACCGCGATAAAAATAAGAACGGCTATGAGTATCAGCGCAATTATCCCGCTGCCCAGCCACTCCCTGGCCCCGTACATCGTCA
>CAIJKT010000173.1 GCA_903821255.1 uncultured Lentisphaeria bacterium
GAGCTCCACCATCAACGGCGGGTTCATCACCGCCGGGAAGCAGACCACCATCATGGTCTGGGCGGATGCCAAAAGCAAGCTGCTCGAAACCCGCGAAGGTAATAATATAAACTCAACGACGTTTTTCCTGGACAACCGTCCGGATCTGAAAGTGACTGCAATCACGCTGTCGTCAACCAAAGCGGGGAAAGTGACGGTAAACTTCACCATCGCCAATGCAGGGGTCGGGCCGACCGCGGCCGGAGCCGGCACGCAGACTGCGGCGGTTTATGTCAACGGCAGTCCGGCCGGTACCGTGAACTACGATGATCTGGCGAAAGGCGCGACCGTTGCATTAAAACTGAACAACGTCACCACCACCGCCGGAACCTGCAAGGTAAGGGTGGTTGCCGACAGTACGGGCAAGGTCACGGAAGCAAACGAAAACAACAACATTCTGGAAAAAGTTTTCGTCATTGCAAAATAAACAAGAACTTATCCGCCGCCGGAAGCGGCGGCGGATAATAAGGAACTGCATATAAATGGGATATAAAGTGAAAATTCCAAAATGGCAGTATCATCGGGGGACAAAACTTTAGCTTTTGTTTTTTGATGCTTGTAGAACATTTATTTATTGTGTTTTATTAGCTTGGAATGTCATTGAACTGTTACTTTCTGGCGAAGGAGCCGGAGCCGTAATATGATTGCGGATAGCGCCAGTCGGGCTTCCAGCAGAGCTGGACCATTTTGTCGCCGTCGCGGTCGTCAACGGAAACGTTCAGGCGGAAGCCGTCCCATTCTCTGCCGGCCATCTTGTTCAGATAAGCCAGCGGCACCGCGACTTCGGTGTTGAAACCTTTTGCCGTGCGGACGCAGGCATATTTGGCCCCTTCCGGCAAATCTTTAGTGCCGCGATACATCCAGGTTTCGCCGGGTACCGGGCTCGGGCTGAAGGCCAGCAGCAGAAAGTCTTTCATTTCACCCTGCCCGTTATTTCCGGAACGGATCTCCGCCGGTCTGGCGTCAAGGCGGATTTCAATGCCGTCCTGCTCCCACGGATCTTTGTCTTTTACCGCATCATATTTGTCATCAATGACTTCAACTGCGATATACAGATACTTGTCGTCATAGGCGGTGCCGATGGCAAACCGGCAGTCGTCCGGGCCTTTCCATGCCTTTCTGCCCATATACTGGAATACTTCCGGCTCATTGCATTTTATCTCCAGATCTTTCCAGTCCCGGAGATCGCCGTCGATCGCTTTCGCTTCCGTTGTCGCGGCGCACGGATAAGGCGGCAGAATAAAGACAGTGCCCGGCGCGCTTTCCAGGCAGCCGTTGCCGGCGGTGAATTGGAATTTATCATTATTCGCTCCGGGTGCGGGTTCATACACCAGGTCAGGCGGGGTGCCGGAAAGCCTGCCGGATTCCGGCGGTTTGACGATCTTATAACTCAACGGCTGTTCCGGCGCGTCGGGATTAAACGCCGACAGTTTGATTTTTCGCGGCTTCTGATCCACCAGGCAAATCGTCTGGTTTTCCGGGCGCGGCGCATCCGGGACCGGCTGGATGGTCACGGTGAATTCCGCCGGAGCGCTGTCATTCAATCCGTCTCTTGAAATCAGGGCAAAACAGTCGGAGCCGTTATAATCCGGAGCAGGAGTGTAAACAAACCGCCCGGCGGCGTTTCTCTGAAGCGTTCCATGCCGGGGCAGCCTGGACGCGATGATATTGCCCGGCGGGCCCGGTTTTTTCGCGTCTTTCAGCTCCACCTCCACAGGAACGTCTTCCGGCGTGGTCAGCGCGGCCCCGGTCAACTGCGGCACGGCATAAGCTGCTCCGGCGGCCGGCGGCCGGATGAACACGCCCTGGCTGGTGTTCCAGTAAGTCCCGCTGCCGCTCTTTTGCAGCGCCAGCGATTTTATCATATAAACTTCCTCCGGCTTGGCGGCGGAGACGGTATATTCAGTTCCGGCAACCGGCTCTCCGGTCAGCAGAGTGTACGGGCCGTTTAGAGCGTTTGCCCGGTATATCTGATAACCGGAGATGTTTTTATCTTCCGCCGGCAGCCATTGAAGCTTTAACTTATTATCCGGCAGCGATACCGCGCCACAGGAGCGCGGCGGAGTGACGGGATGCATCCGGAGGGCGGGATCGCCCATCAGCGCGACATGCACGGAATTGTAGTCCCATTCGGCGTCCTCATCCTTGCCCGATACTGAAGATTTGGCGTTGCTGCAGGCGATATAATCTTGAAGCTGATTGTTGTTTTGAGTGCGCAGCGTCGAATAGCCGATATTTTTACCCATTGCCATGTGGTGGAGATACCAGTGCGGACGCCCGTCCCAGACGCAAGTCAGCGCATCGCCGGAATTGGCCAGGGCGGCGCGCATAAAATTATCCGGACGGTTCCAGTCGCCGAAATAGCTGCCGAACAGCAGGGTGAAAACAGCGTTGACCGGAGTTCCGGCGAAATCCGCGGTCGTGCCGATGCCTCCGGCGCGGTCATGCGAACCGGGGCCGCAGCCGTAGGCCCATAAATAGCTGTTTGCCGGCAATACCGTGAACCAGTCTTCGGCGGCGCTTTTGTCCGCGCCGAAGAATGCGGCGAAATTGCTCCAGGCGCTGCTGGCGAAGGCCTCGCCGGAAAACCCGCCGAAATGATCATCGATCAGGCCGCGCGGCTCAGCTTTGGTCTGAGCGTGCCGGAACGCATGGTCTTTATTGAGATAACGCCGCAGCAATTCCACTTCATTCTGTTTAAATTGCGGCATGTCGGACAGATCAACCCGGCCCACCTCCAGCGTCAGCGAGTTCGGGGAAATTGTGCTCTGATCGAATTTGCCGTCGCCGGGTTCGTTTTTCTGTGCCGGCTCCGGATAATATTTCAGGGATTTTTCATCCGTCCATTTGCCGCTGATATCGCCGTAATAAAGATCGGCCGGCCATGCCCCCAGGTGGTTGGAATGGCCGTCAGGGGAAATGCTGCCGGAATACGGGACCGGAATATGGCCGAACAGGAAAACCGTGCGCAGTTGTTCCGGATTTTTACGGTATGCCTCTTCAATCAGCTTTTTGACTTCGGCAACTTTGGCATCGCGGGCGACGTCGTGCCGGATCACCTGCCAGCCGTCGCCGGCCAGATCCTGCTCCAGCAACGCCAGTTCGTCTTTCAGCGGAGCGGCAACGCTCCTGTCCACCAGCAAAATCAACTGCCCTCTGGACTCCACCGCCGGAATGTTGATTCCGGCGCAGATGTAGCCGCGGCCGATATAACCGCTGCCGGAACGGTCGATCCGGTATTCGTAAATCTCTCCCGGCTTCACTTTATTGTCCACGAAGCCGGCGGCTTTGCCGTCCAGCGCCGCGACCGGGACAGGAATCCATTGTTTTTCACCCATGAACCGGCGGTACAGAGTGTAGGCAAAGGCGGATTTCTCCTCCGGCCAGTTTAATTCAATCTGCGCCGGTTTCTCCTGAACTTTGGCGCTGACCTGCACCGCGTATTTAGCGCATGCGGCGCCGCTGTTCGGCGCGGGGGCGGCTTTCTTCTCCGCGGCATCCGCGAAAAGGGAGGCGGAAAAAGTTACCGCGATCAGCAACTGTATAATCTTATGAAAAACCATCCGCCTGCATCCGGCGATGATTGCCGTGAACCCCGATGCTCTTCTGCTCATTTACAAAACTCCATCCTGTTCAATATTTAACCGTTTAAAAAGGCAAAGTTTTTTAACATACTCCATTTCTTTTTTATTTGCGACGGCGGAAATAAATAAAATTCAGGAGCCGTTGTAAAAATGGAATTATTTTTGCTTTTGATTTCTTGAAGCTGGCTTGTAATTCGGGTTTTTTGAAATTAGATTCTAGTCCGTACGACGACGGCGGGGAACGCCGTCGCGGGAACATTGTCTGTGCAGGCAGCAGGCGGAACTTAGCCTTATGGAAACGGATCAATATAAGATGGCAGATAAGAAAAAGAAAGCAAAGAAGTACTTTGTAAAAATAGAACCGGACGAATGCAAGGGCTGTGAGCGCTGTGTCAACGCCTGCCCCAAAGCAGTGCTTAAAATGGGCACTGAACTGAACTTCATGGGTTTCCCTTTCGCCTATTATGTCGGCGCCGGCTGCATCGGGTGCGCGGCCTGCTACTACAATTGCCCGGAACCGGGGGCGATCACGATATTTGAAGAATCAGAAGACGCGGATGACTCCGGGAAAGAACAGGAAGAAGAAAATTAAGCATGAATAATACAGTAGTACATACCAATAAGCTGTTGCTGAAAGGCAACGAGGCGGTGGTCTATGGCGCCCTGCTTGCCGGCTGCGATTGCTTTTTCGGCTATCCGATCACGCCGGCCAGCGAAATCGCTCATACCGCCGCGGAATATTTTCCGAAACTCGGCAGGGTGTTCCTGCAGGCGGAATCGGAAACCGCCGCCATCAACATGGTGCTGGGGGCATCCGCCGCCGGGCGCAGAGTAATGACCGCGTCCTCCGGGCTGGGCATCAGCCTGAAACAGGAAGGCGTTTCCTACCTGGCCGGCAGCGAACTGCCGGCCGTAATCGTGGATATCATGCGCGGCGGCCCCGGCCTCGGCAACATCGGGCCGGAGCAATCCGACTACAACCAGGTGGTCAAAGGCGGCGGACACGGCAACTACAAATGCATCGTCGTCGCGCCGAACTCCGCCCAGGAAATGTGCGATTTCGCGTTCTGGGCCTTTGACCTGGCCGACAAATATCTGCTTCCGGTTTATATCCTGACCGACGGCGTGGTCGGACAAATGCTGGAACTGGTCTCGCTGCCCGAGCCGATCAATAGAAAACCGGTCCCGAAATGGGCGCTGGACGGCAAATACAACCCGCGCACCAACATGATCACTTCGATTTATCTGGAACACGACGATCTGGAGCGGCGCAATATCCTGCTTCAGGAAAAATACGCTGAAATCATGAGAAAAGAGCAGCGCGCCGAAGAATATCTGACCGATGACGCCGAAATCATCATCACCGGACACGGCATTGTCAGCCGCCTGGCCCAGACTGCGGTTGAAGAACTGCGGGAGCAGGGAATTAAAGCCGGGTCCCTGCGCCCGGTGACGCTGTTCCCGTTCCCGGTGGATTCATTTAAAAAAGCCGCCCGGACCGCCAAGCAGTTCCTGTGCGTGGAAATGAGCAACGGGCAGATGATCGATGACGTCAAGCTGTCCATCGAATGTTCCCGTCCGGTGCATCTGTTAAACCGGATGGGCGGCAATGTTCCGTCGGTTGACAGCATTGTGGAAAAATGCCGGCAACTGGCCGGCGGCGGGAAATCCGGCAAAAGCAAAACACGCCGAGGAGAAAAGAAATGACCGATACTGCGGATATGAAAGTTAAATATGGCAGACCGAAAGGTTTTTTTGAAATATTTGAACGCCGTCCGGGCGCAATTAAAAAGAATATGCATTACTGTCCGGGCTGCGGCCACGGCATAGTGCACAAGATTATTGCGGAATCCATCGCGGACTTCGACATCCAGGACCGGACGATCATGATCGCCCCGGTCGGGTGCTCCGTTTTTTCATACTATTATTATGACTGTTTCGGCATTTCCGCCCCGCACGGCCGCGCACCGGCGGTGGCGACCGGACTGGTCAGAGCCAACCCGGATAATATCGTGGTTTCCTATCAGGGCGACGGCGATCTGGGGGCGATCGGCTTCAATAACTTCATTCAGGCGGCCAACCGCGGCGAAAACATCGCGGTGTTCTTTGTCAATAACGGCATTTACGGCATGACCGGCGGCCAGATGGCCCCGACCACGCTGCCCGGACAGAAAACCGTGACGTCGCCTCTGGGCCGTTCGGTCACCAACGAGGGGTATCCGCTGAAAGTGTCGGAAATGGTCTCCGCGCTCGACGCCCCGATATATGTGGAAAGAGTTTCTCTGAGTTCGACCAAAAACATCATGAAAACCCGCAAAGCGATAAGAAAGGCGTTCCAGAATACGATTGACAAAAAAGGCTTTTCCATGGTGGAGATTCTGGCCGGATGCCCGGTCAATATGAAATTCAATTCCAGGGAAATGAACGAGTTTATTGAAAACCAGATGCAGCATTACTTCCCGCTGGGCTGCTTTAAAGACATCTCCGACACGCGCGACCCGATCAAACGGCCCGAAGGCATTTATGACAAGCAGAAAGTCAAAGACATTCTCTATCCGATCAAAGTGGCGAAAGGGGTCAGCGCGGATTTCAAAAATGAATCCA
>CAIJKT010000174.1 GCA_903821255.1 uncultured Lentisphaeria bacterium
TACAATGCCGAACCAAGGGAATGCCTGGAGATAATCAGAGCCCTTCCGCTGGTGGCAATCGTCAAAGGCAATCATGATGATTATGCATCCAACAGCGACGATGAAATGGAGGGGTTCAATCCCCATGCGAAAAAAGCGGTGATCTGGACGAAAGAACAGTTAACCGCTGAAGAACAGCACTGGCTGGCCAGCATGCCGTACCGGGCCACTGTTCAGGGCACAAATATCACAATAGTTCATGCCACACTTGATTCCCCGGAAAACTGGGGATATATCTTTGACGCCCATCACGCCGCGGACAATTTCACTTAACAGTTCACCCAGCTCTGCTTTTGCGGACATTCACACGTCCCAATCGCGTTCTGCAAGAAGCCGATTTCTTCAATGTCGGAAAAGCCGATTGAAGAAATACAGGGCTGGGCATATAAATTTGAGGAAGGACTTTTCCCGAAAGATGTCACGGAATCAGACTGCCTGCCGGTGGAACTGAAAACCGGATTTAAATATCTGTTCAACGTCGGCAGCGTAGGCCAGCCGAGAAACCGTGATCCCAGAGCTTCATTCGCGATTTACGATACCGAGGCAAAGACCGTCACCAGGTATCGGGTGCCTTATGACATTGCATCAGCGCAAACAAAAATTATCGCTGCCGGCCTGCCGGAACGTCTTGCGTTAAGACTGGAAACCGGAAACTGATTTTCAATGGTTTACGGACGAATTCGACTTTTTGCTGACATCGCCCCGACAAAGGGATTTTTCAATGGAATCCGATAAGAAATTTAAAGTTTTAATCGTCAAACCAAGCAGTCTTGGCGACATTTTCCATGTATTCCCGGCGATTGCAATTCTGACCGCCGCACATCCGGATGCGGAAATAGACTGGCTCGTGCATCCCGCCTTTGCCGATGTGCTTAAATACTGCCCGAACATCCGCCGGATCATTTTCTTCAGACGCAAAGAACTCGGTTCCGTTAAAACTTTTCTCCCGCACTTTTTAAAATTATTTACTGAAATAAGACAGAAGCGTTATGATCTGGTAGTGGATTTTCAAGGTTTGTTCCGCAGCGCACTTTTCGCATGGCTGGCCAGGTGCCGCCGGATCGCCGGATTCGCTTCGCCTAAAGAACCGGCGGCAAAATTCTTTTACACCGAAAGAATTATCGTCCCGGATTCAGCGCTCCATGCCGTAGACAAAAACCTCAGTATGATGCGGCAACTGCTGAATTCTGAAAACACTATTGCCAATCCTTTTCTGCAGCCCGTCAAGGCGTTTTCTGAAAAAGCGGAAAAACTGCTGCGCGAATCCGGCGTAGCGCCGTCTGACCGGGTTGTCGGGATCATCCCGGGGGCTCGCTGGCAAAGCAAATGCTGGCCCCCCGCTTTCTTCGCGGAAATCATTGCCGCCGTCAGCAGACTGCACCCTGAGTTAAAGTTCCTTATTCTCGGGTCCGAAGCCGACAGCCAGTCCTCAAACGAAATCATTAAGTCGGCAGCCGCAGCCGGGATTATATCCCTGACGGGCAAAACCGGCATCGGCGAACTGGTTGAAACAATCCGCCGGTGTGAATTCATTATCAGCAATGACAGCGGCCCGATTCACATTGCCGCCGCCATGAATAAGACCGTGTTCGCATTCTTCGGCCCCACCGATCCCGCCAAAACCGGGCCGTACGGCGACAAGCACTACATTTTTCAGGCTGATCTGCCTTGCATAAAATGCCTCAAACGAAAATGTCCGCGGGGAACTTTTGAATGTCATAAACTGGAATTTGACAAAATCATGGATAAATTAAAACATTTCATCAACAATGGAGCCGTAAATGAAAATGTCCGTTAAAATGCTGTTATGCCTGCTGGCGGGAATATGCAGTCTTCTGCCCTGCGCCGTGAACGCCCAGATCGCCATTGATCTTTCAATGAGCCGTCCGAATTACATTCAGTTTGAAAAGGTTTTTGCCAAAGTTGTGATGCGCAACGACAGCGGTCACGCAATCGCGTTCGGACACGATGAAAAACTTCAGGGGGATCTGCTTTTTGAAATCCGTGACTCCCAGAATATTCCACTGGTAAAAACAACCCAGGCAACGCCGCCAATGGTCGGCACCATTCTAAAGGCCGGGGAAACCAAGGAATTTGTCGTTCCGGTAACACGGTACTACAATTTAAAGACTCCGGGCAAATATAAAATAATGGCATATGTAACCCATGCCCTGTTTAAAGAGGAATACCGTTCAAACGATTGCTATTTCAACGTTTCAGAAGGGCATCTGCTGTGGTCGCGGAGTGTTGGTGTTCCTGAATTCATGAATACCGATGCGAAAACTAAAGCCGACTCCGAAGACAAGTCAAAGAAAATCGGCACCCGTCTTTTCAATATCAGAACCATTTATGAAGGCTCCAGAAGAATTTATTATCTGGTAGTGGAGGACGATAATACCGCCTATTCAATTAAACGTTTCGGGGTTGAAATAGGCGACGAACAACCTCAATTCGACACGGATAATTTCAGCCGGCTGCATGTTCTGCTGCCGCTGTCCCCGAAGATTTTCAGTTACTTCGTATTCGACATCAAAGGCACTCTTGAGAAACGGGAAGTGTACAAGAAAACCACGACCATCCCTTCGCTCGTCAGCGATCCTAAAAACGGCAGCATCATTCTAGCCGGCGGCGAACTGGCCAAGCTGGGCATTGATTATAAGGACACTAGTGAGGAAAAACCGGACAAGCCCGAGAAAATCGAAAATCCAGAAAAATCAGACAAGCCCGAGAAATCAGACAAGCCCGAGAAAATCGAAAATCCGGAAAAAACGAAATAACAGAATTCAACTATTAAGGATTGCCGCTATGCTTGACCCGGTAAGCTGGATATGCCAAAATGGCAGATGTGTCAGAGAATTTTCCACAGACCTTTGCGGAATCCCGGGAAAGCTGCGGCTGATAGATCAAACCCTGCTCCCGATGGAACTCACCTACGTCGAGTCTGACGATCTGGAAGAAATCTATTCCTGCATCAAACGCCTGGTGGTCAGAGGCGCCCCGGCTATCGGCTGCGCCGCAGCGCTCGGACTGGCGGCAGTCATCAGAAAGCAGATTTTCACCACTCCCGAAGAGTTTACTCCGGCAGTCAGCAGGGCCGCCATGCGCCTCGCCGAATCGAGGCCGACGGCAGTCAACCTCTTCTGGGCTCTCGACCGTTGCGTAAACCGCGTGGCTGCTGAATCATTTTCTTCGAAAAATATCTGTAAATTAAAAGACGCCCTGCTGGAAGAAGCTTTAAATATACTGGCGGAGGATATACAGATGTGCCGTTCAATCGGCAGGCACGGCATGCCGCTGATGAAAGAAGGCATGGGCGTACTGACCCACTGCAACGCCGGCGCACTGGCTACCGGCGATTACGGAACCGCCCTCGCCCCGATTTACTCGGCGCTGGAAAACGGCATCCGGGTCAAGGTGTTCTCCGATGAAACCCGTCCGCTGCTGCAAGGGTCCCGCCTGACCGCCTGGGAACTCGCCAAAGCCGGCGCTGACATCACCACGATTTGCGACAATATGGCCGCGCAGGTCATGAAGGAAGGAAAGATCAATCTGGCCATCGTCGGAGCTGACCGCATTGCCGCCAACGGCGATACCGCCAATAAAATCGGCACTTACGGGGTGGCCATCCTGGCTAAATTCCACAATATCCCGTTTTACGTCGCCGCACCATATTCAACGATTGACATCACCCTGCGCGACGGCAGCGGCATTCCAATTGAACAGCGCTCCCCGGAGGAAGTACGCAACGGCTTCGGCCGCCAGACTGCGCCTTCCGAAGTGAAAATCTATAATCCGGCATTCGATGTCACGCCCAATAATTTGATCACCGGCATCATCACTGAAAAAGGTATTTTGACCCCGCCGTTCAAAGATAAAATAGCAAGCCTGATAACAACCGGAGAGCAAATATGAGCAGTGTCAAATATTCAATCGTCATCCCGACTTTGAACGAACGAGAAAACATCGTCCCGCTGATCAAACGCCTCGAAGGCTGCGGCCTGCAGGATTTCGAAATCCTGGTTGTTGACGAAAACTCTCCGGACGGCACCTGCCAGGCGGTCAACGATTACGGCAAAGATAAAAGCAATATCCGCGGCATTCTCAACAACGGCATCCCCGGATTAAGCCCCAGTATCGTCAAGGGGTTTGAAACCGCGGCAGGCGAATTCCTCTGCTGCATGGACGGCGATATGCAGCACGACGTCAAGGATCTGCCCGCGATTTTTAAAAGTCTGGAAAACAGCGATTTCGTGATCGGCTCCAGATATGTAGAGGGCGGCGGCTTCGCCGAGAAATGGAGTCTTTCACGTGTCATCATCAGCCGTTCGGCCGCACTGATGACCAAACTCTTTCTCCAGGTCACCGTCAAAGATCCCATGTCCGGATTTTTTGCCGTCAGAAAAACCGCTTTTAACGAAATTAAATCAAAACTCAGTCTGCGCGGCTTCAAAATAATGCTGGAAATGCTTTATCTGCTGACCCATGCCGGCAAACCGTGCCGCGTAGCCGAATGCGGCATCACGTTCAATAAACGGATTCACGGACAGAGCAAACTGAGCATGAAAGTGATCCTCGATTTTCTCCGCATGTTATGGAAACTCCCGCGTCAAACCGGAAAATAAACGGTACAGTTAAGCCTGCCGGTTGCCGAGGCTGCAAACAGCCTCAGCCTGACGCAAGTATTTTACCCTTACAATACTTGCAAACGGCCTGAAATCATGGAATTACAGCTTGCAATATGCATTGACATGTATTAATTTATTATTCCTTTGCAGGTTTTAGAGTAATTAATAATATTGATGAAGAGATTTGTCCATGAAATGGTTTTTTGCTTATTTTGAAAAGTCTTTAATACTGGAAAGAGTTTTTTTTGCAGCAGTAATCATTCTCTTGCTGGGGGCCGGTGCGATAGAGTTTAAATTGATAGCTGAATCAACGCATGAAGCAATTAAGACCGCAACCGACGCGAACCAGGAGGATGACTCCGGAACTTTTGAACAATTCCGGCAAAATGCGGAAAAAGGTATTCCAGCCGCGCAATATGAATTAAGCATCATGTATGCATCCGGCAGCGGCACGGTGAAAGATGAAGCCAAAGCGGATGAGTGGTGTCAGAAAGCCGCCGAGGCCGGATATACCGATGCTCAGGCTGAATTGGGGTATAAATATTATACGGGAAGCGGCGGCACTGCGGCACCTGATTATGTCAAAGCGGCGGAATGGTATCTGAAAGCCGCCGAGTCCGGACATACTGAAGCCCGGCACAAAATCGGAATTATGTATCTGCATGGCGAAGGCGTGGCACAAAACGACGCCAAAGCCTTTGAATTTATCCAGAAAGCCGCCGAGGCCGGCAGCCGGATTTCCAAATTCAAACTGGGCTGGATGTATGAACATGGCCGAGGCGTAGCGCAGGATAAAACCAAAGCGGCGGAGTGGTATCATAGCGTCAGTCATCAAAACGGACTCTACCGATAAGCAATGGCGATAAATTCAATTTACGACCGGGCTTGTTTTAGGTTTATTTAAAGAGATTTCAATCAGTGCGCCACGGCATGCTTAAGCTGATTTTGAATAAAATCATTCAGACTTTGATGGTGCAGTATTGCTTCAGTGTGCAGTTTGCTGTGCAATTCAGGGTCAGTCCGCAGGACAAAACGTCCGGAGGCTTTGCCAAGTTTTTTGCGAAACTCCAGCTAATCATTAACCGACAATTCAAATTCCTTCTTTAATTCATGAGCATTCTCGCTCTGAAAAGTAATGGTGTCCCTGGTGTTGATTACCGTTCCGAAAAATATTTCCGCTTCTTCGTCAAACTCCACCTTTGCGGTATATCCTTTATAATTCATCATGGTTTCACTTATTTGCTTTTATTATTATAATCGTGTGATTATTCATCACCCTTGAATTTGAATGTACCACCTGTAATAACACGGTATTATTCAGACTGTGTAATTTATTAGCACCTTTCACGATTGACACATTCACTAACTGCGACTCGGTGCAATACTAATTATAGAACCGGTTAACCGAAATCTCAATCTGCAAGGGATTAGAAATAAAGCGATTAGGCAAAAACTATCCCGTTGAGGGATGAAGGGGGGAAATGGTCGGAGCGAGAGGA
>CAIJKT010000175.1 GCA_903821255.1 uncultured Lentisphaeria bacterium
GATCATATTGGCGAAGAAGATTACTTCGGTCTGGCGGAACGGGACAGTGGCATCATTGGCGATTTTCACTCCGTCAATCTCCAGCACCACATCATTGACTTTAAAAATTCCCTTCTTCTTCAGCAGCGGCGGCAAGTCTTTAATCATGACGCCGGACTGGTCCGGCGTCATGCCGATCCAGCGCCTCAAGTCCGGATTCTCCATTTTCATGGCGTCAAACGGACAATCCGGGAACCCCTGAAAAGCTCCATCCTCAATGTCCCTGAGAAAATGACGAATCACCGGCATCGGAATAATGAATCCGATATTCTGAGCTTGTGTCAGCCCCTGGAACGCCACTCCCACCACTTTTCCGTTATCCATGACCGGCCCGCCACTGTTGCCGGGATTGATCGCCGCATCAATTTGAACGGCCAGCAGATTGACGCCGCTGTGGGAATAGGTGATTGGTTCAATTCTTGAAACCACGCCTTCCGTAACCGAGATATTATCGCCGCCGACCGGGTAGCCGAGAACGGAAACCTTATCCTGCAGCCGGGGCATTTCCCCGAGCGTCATCGGCGGAAGGTCTTTGTAAAAATTCGGATCGTCCACTTTTAAAATCGCCAGGTCGCAGTCATGACCGGCAAACTCCAGCTTGGCAATAAAACGGGTGGGGTCGCTTTGTTTGCGCACCATGACAAATGTCTGATTGGCAATGTTATGCGCATTGGTCAGTATCCTGCCGCCGGCGATGACAAAGCCGGACCCGGTTGACTGCCGCTGTCCCTGATTCTGCCAGGGCTGGTAATAATCCGGCTGGCTGCTTACCGTGAAAATTTTCACCACTGACGCCATTTCAATGCGTTTAGCGGCAGAATCAGCATCGCGTTTAGCCATAATTTCCGCGTCCTGCGGAGCCTGTACCTCCGGGCCGGCGGAGAAAAGATTGACTGCGGCAAAAAATGTCGCACAAAAAACCAAACATCTTTTCATCAGAAATCTCCTTGAGTATTTATAATTCATTTTTTCAGTTTGAAGATTAGCTGTACTATTCTAAAGCGGCAGGAGTTTCGACAGGAGATTCACGTTTGACTGCTGTCGAACTGCCGGCTTTTTTCACATCTTTGGCTTTGACACCGGACTCTTCGCCCTGTTTATCTTCCGCTTCAATGCGTTCAACCAGCAGATAATACCCTACAAAGCGCGTGGAACTGAATTTTTGCACCCTGCAATATAACGTAAACTCAGTACCCCGCTTCATCTCCAAATCCGCGCCTTTCTTCAACATAAAAACCGGTAAAGGCTCCGGATTGACATTCAGCCATAAGTATGTGTCGCTTTTCATCCCTGAGACTAATGCATATTTCGGCAAATTATTCTTAAACGCATTAAATCTGACTTTCAGCGAAACATGCTTTAACAGATATTTCTCGGGCGATAAACGCAGCTCCTGAATAACGGCCTCGTCAGTTTTTGTAACTGGTTCCGCGGAAAAAGCCGTATTGCAGGCTACGCCGGCAAGAATCAATACCCAAAGCAGATTACGCATAATTAATTTCCTTGAAGTTGCGCAGTAACTTTCTCCACTTCAACCACCGGGGTCTTCCATTTTCTCACCATGCGCTGTTTACCCTTGATCTGAACCGACTTCTCATTCCATGGCGCCAGGCTAAGTTTCGAGGCATGAAGATAACATACGAGAACTGGATCGCCGGTTTTCTGCGGTTTGAACAAGGCGTGTGTCACATAAACGGCGGTTTTCTTGTCCAGGGGATAAATATCCCCTTCGAGCGTTACGTTTTTATCACTGTCCGCAATAAACGGCAGTGTTTTTTCCTTGCTTGAAGCTTTATCGGCAGTTGTCGCTTTCTTATCATCCGGTTTGGCGGCGGCGGCAACGGCATCTTTTTTGTCTGTATCTTTAACGGCCTTTACATCTTTGGCGTCGCCGGGTTTAGCGGCGGCGGCATCCGGCTCAAGTTTCTTTGCGTCCTCGGCGCTGACGTTGATATATTCCCTGCTGACCCAGCCGGTCAGGGTCGAAGGCGCTGTGATCTTTGTCCAGTCAGGTTTGCTCTTGTCCAGCACATTTACTTCGATGCCGGCTGGCACTGTATTGGTATAAGCTTCGTAAGCCACGCCCGGACCGGCGCGGAGTTTAGTTTCGGAAAGTGTTTTGCCGTCTTTCAACTGCGAAGCCGCGACCCAGACCGATGCATCGGCCGGAAGCACGATTTCGTACCAGTCTTTCATCTGCCGCAGCACCGCGACATCGTCGCCGCGTTTAAGTTTGGATACGGCGGAGAAGCGCGGTCCCGGCTTGACCCGGACATTCAGCACCGCCGATTTAACCGCGCCTTTCACCGGTTGTGCCGCTCCCTGTGCTTGAGTCTTTTGTGTTTCCGCACCGAACGTGCTCAGCGAAATCATCGCCGCGCCTAAAATAATGTTCCACATTTTAATCATAAAATATAAAATCCTCTTTATATGTAATTATAATTTTACTGTTCAATTTGAATATGCTGTGATATTAACGTAATATTAAACAAGGAAAAAACAATTGAAATAACAGAGAAACTGACATGAATCCGGTTGAATCATTTCTGCAATATCTTACGCATGAACGCCAGGCGAGCAATCATACGATTGAAAGTTACCGCCAGGACATAGCGCAATTCATCCAGTTGATGTATCCGAAAGAGACGGATTTTCAGGATTGGAAAAAAGTGGATGTGTTCACCGCCAGAAGTCTGGTCGTGGAACTCCAGAAAATCGGGCTGGCGAAAACTTCCGTGCTCCGTAAAATTTCCGCCGTCAGATCTTTTTTCAGGTTCATGGTGCGGGAGGATATTGTCGAAAAGAATCCATTCTCCGGTCTGAATTCACCCCGGAAAGAACGCAATCTGCCGCGTTTCATGTCGGTCGATCAAGTTTCCGGACTGGCGGACGCCCCTGCCCTGTACTGGAAGAGCGCCGCTGAATCAGGAACCGCCAGAGACGACGATTCAGCCGCATTCGCCGGGGCCCGCGATGCCGCGCTGATTGAAATCATCTACAGCGGCGGGCTGCGAATCAATGAAGCAGTAAGCCTCAATCTAAGCGATGTCGACCTGATCAGCGACATTGCCAAAGTCAAAGGCAAAGGCAAGAAGGAACGGCTTTGCGCGCTCGGCGGTCCGGCGGTAAAAGCCATCAGGGAATATATGAAACTGCGGAAACTGCGCACGTCGAACGAGCGGAACAACGCGCCGTTGTTTGTCAACAAGCACGGAACCCGGCTTACCGCCAGATCATTTCAGCGCAACCTGAAGCTTTATCTGAAGGCGACCGGCCTGCCGCCGGACCTTACCCCGCACAAGCTGCGTCATTCGTTTGCCACTCACATGCTGGATGCCGGGGCCGATCTGCGCAGCGTACAGGAGCTGCTCGGCCACGAAAATCTCAGCACCACCCAGATTTACACCCATGTCAGCGCCGAAAGACTGAAAAAAGCCTACAACAAAGCCCATCCCAGAGCCAAGTAAGAGCAATAACAATTGGATTATTTTTCCGCTTTATTCAGTTCCGCGCTGCGGTCTTTGGATAAATCGGTGGAACTGAATAATTTTTCATTGCCGGGCAGCAGCATGAAGAACTTGTCGCAGATATTGATTTCAGCATTTCCGCCGGAAAGTTCGAAATCCAGAATATGCCCGCCGCTCTTCAGGTCATCACTCAGAAAGTGCAGATGATAACCGGGCACGTTGATGCCCTTTACAAACGGCGGCAGCCTGAATCCGATAATCGTGCCGGAGACGTTATTTAAATTGAACACCGGCTGATTCTTCGTTACTTCCGCTAACGGTTTGAACGGCTCCTGCTGGGCTGGAACCGACCGGGTTTTCATTTTCGAGAATGATCCATGGATGACGATCGCACAGAACAGGTTGCCGTTAGCGGCTTCTTTATCAATGATTGCCGTCAGGCCTTTGGAATCGGTGCCGGCCGGCAGGGTGAATGTTTTATCCGCCTTGAAGTTTACCACTGCGGCAAACGGAGTGGTGATGTTTAAATCAGGCAGATACACTTTGCCGTCCGCTTTGACCTGATAAACCGTGCCGTTCATGATAATCATTTCGCCGTCAAGATTGTCGAAAGTCCCGATCCCGGTGTCGCCCATAGTGAGCAGATGGCGCAGCGGAACATGACCGCGGTAAACTCCGGCCAGCAGTGCGTCAATAGTGGAAACCTGGGATACTGTATGCCGCGGCGCGGCGGCACAGCAGCCGGACAGAATAACTGCCGCAACCGCCGCAGATAAAAAACGTAACAAGTTCATTTTAGCGCCTTGGTTATAAATCTGAGTCCAGAAAAAAAAGTCAGAATAAATCCTGAAAATAAATCAACTTGTTTCACTTTCAACTTTTCTCGCTTTTCTCGCTTTCAACTTTCCGGATTATTTCCAGCAATTATAGATTTGCGGGATGAGATATTTTAATACTGCCGCAGTCGGAACCGCGAATATCATCCCGGTCAGTCCGAAGAAAAGTCCGCCCAGCAGCACGACAATGATTGTTTCAAGCGTGGTAAGCCCCAGCGCCCCGCCGATGACCGTGGGATAAATGAACAACTGGTCCAGAATTCCGGTGATCGCGACATAGGTCAGCACCACCGCCACCAGCAGCAGCATGCTGGTATGGGTTCCCGCCGCCAGGCAGACAATGAGCGTCAGCAGGGCGCTGGCACACGGTCCGATGTAAGGCAGAAGCACCGTGCACCCGGCAATGATGCCCAGTATCAGCGCATAGGGGACGCCGAGGATGAAAAACATGATGGTGTAAAGCGTGCTTTCGATAAGAATGATAGTCAGGTAGCCGCGCACCCATATTTTCAGTTTTAGTATGATATTATGCAGAATCTCCCTGGCGCGCGACAGCGTTTCCTCGCTGGCGCCGGGCAGCCATTTGCTGTTGTATATCCCCCGGATCAAATATTCGCTTTTCTTATCGCCGTCGCATTGCTGCACGGAACAGTAATCCGCCATTGTCTTCAGAATCAGCGAGAAGAAAAATAGCGTAAGCAGCACGTCAAGCAGCAGCGAAAACACTCTTTTTATAAAACTGGCGGTAAAGGAAAACACGCCGCCGGATTTCTGCAGCACCATTGCGACAATCTCTTTCTGATTGCCGGCATCGGCGAGAAATTTTGTGACTTCGGACACCGCAACTTTGACGAAAGGCAGCTTCTCCAGCTCCGGCTTCAGGGATTCAAGTTTTTCAATATATTTTTTAACTACCGGCATAAGCTGGCCGCGTCCGTCGGAAGTAAACTCGGAACCGGGCGCGGCCTGGACCTGACCTGCGACTCCGCCGACTGCCGGCTTGGCCGGCTGCTGCTCGACCCACTCCTGGAGCGAAGCGCTCAAGCCGGCGACATAGGAGACCGACAGCGAGACAAATGCGATCCCGAGGATAAAACATATCAGTACAAAAGTTGTGATTGTGGCTGTCGTCGCTTTTCCGACCAGTGCCTGACGCTGCCTCTTTTCTATTTCCGCGGGACTTAATTCAACAGGTTCCATGTTGCTGCGGAATTTGGCGGCAATGGTCTTTAACGGAGAAACCATACTGGCGCAAAGACTGAACAGTTTAATGAAAAAGGTGTTTGAAGTGAACTGCTTTTCGTACCATTTCTCCAGCGGCAGGAAAACATAAGCCAGGATCAGCCCGAAAATCACTGATTTCAGGAATGTCGCGGTAAGAATAAAAATCGTGATTACAATCAGGGCGACGATTATTCCGGCGCC
>CAIJKT010000176.1 GCA_903821255.1 uncultured Lentisphaeria bacterium
CGATACCCACATCGCCGGAAGGAGGAACGGAAAAATACGTCCGCAAGACACTCGTCCCGCGCCTGCGGGATTGCGATCTTTTGAGTCTTAATTCGCACTCTTCGAGGCCTTCGATACCCCCGGTATCGGCAGCCCCTCATAATACGAACCAATTCTCAAAATCTTCGCAATCTATTGCTAAATTTTCAGCAGTGCAGCGTATAATTGTAAATCTCCATTGATAATTACTATATTTCAGGCAAAAAATTGATTACTTTTTTCTGTATCCGCTAGAATATTATCAAAATAGTGAGTATATTTTGTGATGCATAAATCCATAGCGTTAATAAACATACAGGTTTGCCTGAAATTTTGCAAGGTTTGTTTGTCATGAGAGTGCGGAGAAATAATTATACCATACTGGAATTACTTTTTGTCATCAGTTGCGTCATCATTATCCTGAATATGCTGATGCCGGCCTTTAACGAATCCCGCGAAAAAAGCCGTTTTGTCCGCTGGATAGGCTTCAACAGGCAATGCAGCGCCGATCCGTCATGTGTGATTAATTTCAATTTTCAGGAAGGCCAGGGTTCCATTCTTACCAATTCCGCAGCAGGGCATGAAAATAAAAAATTCAATGTAAAAGATTACTATGGCATCGTCAAAAACGGCACATCTGTCGATCAGAAAGACGGCGGTTGGAAGACAGTGGACGGCAAATGGGGCAAAGGCCGCTGGTGGCGAGGGAAAAGAGCGTTGCAATTCAACGGACTTGATACGCTGGTTGAAATTCCTAAATCTGAAGCCATAGATTTCGGGGAGCAAGATGATTTTACCATCATCGTCTGGTTGAAGTTTGATAAATTCACCAACTGGTCAACCCCGTTCTGCAAATCGTATGCTCCTGATTTTGCCCAGTATGACTTATATTTGGACAACACCACTTACTCCACCTCGACAGCCAAAGCGCAATTTGAAGTAGACGTCTGCCGCACATGCGTCGGTTATAACAATATTTTGATCAACCCCGACGGCACTACCATGCCCAATGTTGAGCTGGATACAGATCACTGGTATATGCTGGCATTAAGGAACCGGGCGGCAAAGACTCCGCAGTCCGCCAGTATCAACAACATCAATAACCATGTGGTGGATGTACTTTGGAATGGACAGAACATGACAGTGGGGCGCGGCACAAACAATGTCATAGCGCCAGGCACCCGCTGCGGAGCTAAATTAATTCTTGGAGTAATGCGCTTTACGACAGGGCAAAGCGAAGGCGAAGGAAGACTGGACTTCATGAACACCGGTTTTACGGGAAAGATTGACGAATTTATTATTTACACCAGGGCACTTTCGGATATTGAGCTCCGCGGACATTACGCCATGGGAGCGGAGCATTTATAATCATGTTTATTCTTCATTCAATTGTAAAAAAGCAGTCAGATGAGGTCTAAATGGGTATAAGATTTCGCTGTAAGAACTGTTATCAGAAGTATGAACTGGCAACTGAATGGGCAGGCAAAGTATCTGAATGTTTGAGATGCGGTATTGCAATGCAGGTACCGGACGAAGATTCTCAAAAATCCAATGAACTGAGAAATGCCATCACTGTCAATGATCTTAACCATCCGGACAATATCCAGCAAATTCAAGTTGTTTCCGCTACCGCAAGGACCGGCACTCCTGACGATATTATCTTCCGGTGTAAATTATGCCGTCAAAAATACCGACTGTCGAAAGATCTTGCCGGCCAGGTGGCAACGTGTGCCAAATGCAAAAAAAATATGGTTGTACCATCCGCCTCGGACGGATCAGTAAAACCGGAAAACAGTATCATTTTCTGGTGCAAGATTTGCGGCGCGAAATACCGTTTGAACAATAAACTCATCGGCCAGCAGGTGGAATGCACCAGATGCAAAAGCACCTTCCCGGTTCCGGAAGTATCAGAAACTGCTCCGCCACCCAGACAATCCGGCCAGAAATCTGCATGCACCATATCACCCGATATCATAAAAAACGGAATGGTAACTGCCGAGACTACAGAATCTCCGGCGAATATAAAAACCATAAGAGCGGTAAAAACTGTCTTTAAAATATCAGACCCGCTCGACCGGATACCCGTAAGAAGCAATCCCTACCAGATGGTCGACAAGGCTCCTGCCGCCGCCCCGGCGACTCTAACCGATATCTCTGCTATCTCTGCGCCGAAAGAGGAGGAGGCAAAGAAATCAGACTCTGTAAAACTGCATCATTTTGAACCGGATTCCGAAAAAACCCATTCCACCATCGTAGCAACTAAAACTGTGACCATGATGGTAAAATATGTAATAAAACTGCCGCGTGAAAACATTCTCTGGACATGGTTATCAGTTATCTTTGACTGGATTACGCAGTTGGCAATTTTTCGCTGGATTCCCAGAAAAGTCTTCGTCTATACCATAATACTGCTCGCGCTGGCCGGATCGCTTTATTTTGCGCGTAATCTATTCCCGAAAAAAGACCGCCCCCCGCAGTTCCAGATTCACACAATGTGCCAGAAATGCGGCAAACGTGAAATCTTGACGCTTCTGGATATTGATGAAGGAATATGCTCAAATGAATCATGCGCCAAATGCCGGACGAAAGTCGGATATGCCTGGAAATGCTGGAAGTGCTTGAAGCATTTCCCCAAGTTTAACACAGATAAAATAATCATCCAGGATACTAAATTAAGCAAGCAGGAAAAAATGCTGCTGCTGAAACCGCCGAAATGCCCCTACTGCAGATCGACGAAAG
>CAIJKT010000177.1 GCA_903821255.1 uncultured Lentisphaeria bacterium
CCGGTGAGTAATGGATAGCAACAGAACCTTTTTCTGCATTCAACAGATGCTCCTTGACCAACACGGGTTTTTCCCCTTTTTTTAACCGGAATAATCCCGGCCGGTTAAAACACAGGTAGATCGAACTATCTGATTGAACGGAGATTTGCTGGATAAATTCACTGTTGTTTCCCAGCTTGTGAATATCCTCACTGATTGGATGCAACCTGACAGTATCATCAATAATGCTGTTCAGGTTGTCTCCTCCGGCGGCGTGGCGAACAATGCCAATATTGTTTTCGGCGGTCAATATATCTACGACGGCGGTGTGGCGGATAGTACCGTTATTAACGGCGGCTGGCAATTTATCTCCGCCGGCAGTGCGGCGAGTACCATTATTAACAGCGGCGGTCAATATATCTGCGACGGGGGGACCGCCGGCAACACTATTATCAGCAGCGGTTCGCAGACTGTTTCCTCCGGCGGCGCCGCGAACTCCACGATCATTAATTCCGGCGGCGAGCAGAATATCTCCTCCGGCGGCGCCGCGAGCTCCACGATCATTAATTCCGGCGGCGTGCAGAATATCTTCTCCGGCGGCACCGCTGATTCCACTACTGTTTCCTCCGGCGGTTTTCAGGAAATTCTCGCAGGCACAGCGACCGGCACGATCATTAATTCCGGCGGGAGCATGTATATATCTTCCGACGGCAATGTAACCGGAACGCTGACGGTAGCGGGCGGAGATGTTGTTATGGATGATGCCGCATCCGTCAGCAGTTTGACGACAATGTATTACATTCTGACCACGGCTGACTTCAACGATGCGCTGGTTACCGTCAATGGCGGAATTTTAGGCGCCGGCGTTACCGCTTATTCGTTGAATCTGGACAATACGGCAAAAGGCGTCTACATCCTGGCCGATGGCGCTGACCTGAGCGGACTTAACGGCAAAACATTCTCGGTGACGGATGGCAACCAGACGATTGATCTGATGGTCGGCTTCAGTTTCACTTTCAACAACGGCGATGAATTGTCGCTCGATTTAACCGACTCCACCCGCGACCAGTTGGCTGCAATATTGACGATCAATGATATATTGCCGCCGTCAACCCCGACCGGTTTGAACCGGACGGGTACCGGAAACCTTGCGGCACTAGCCTGGGATAACTCAACTGATACATGCACCGGCGTGAAACAGTATGAAGTCCAAGTTGACAACAATGCCGATTTCAGCAGTCTGGAATATTCCGCAACGCCTGCTGCCAGCGCCGTAACCGTAAATAGTCTGGCTGACGGTACTTATTACTGGCAAGTGCGGGCGCAGGACAATTACAGCAACTGGAGTGACTGGAGCAGCGTTTCAAGTTTTGTCGTAGACACCGCCGCGCCTGCCGCGCCCGCGGCATTGACTCAAACCATTACCGGCAATAGTGTTGCACTCGACTGGACTGACAGCGTCGACGCCATCAGCGGCGTAAAGAATTATCTGCTGCAATATGCCGCGAATGATAAATTTACCGGAGCGGTCCAGCGTACCATTTCCACCAGTGACGCCAATATTTCCGGTTTGTCCGACGGCATTTACTACTGGCGGGTCCGGTCTGTGGATAACTTCGACAATGCCAGCTCCTGGGTTGCCGGCAGTTTTATGGTAGACGCCACTGCACCGTCTGTTCCAATGACCATGACTCAAACCGTCACTGGAAAAAATGTGGCTTTCGACTGGGCAAATGCCACGGATGCCACCAGCGGAGTCAAACAGTATCAGGTGCAGATTGATTACAACAGCTATTTCAGCAGCCCGGTAAGCACACAGACTTCCACAGTAAGCGCGGCAACGGCAAACGGCCTGGACGAAGGCAGCTATTACTGGCGCGTCAGGACTCAGGACAATTCCGACAACTGGAGTGCCTGGAGCAGCGCTTCAAGCTTTATTGTGGACTCCATTGCGCCGTCTAATCCCGAAGCCCTGACTCAGACCGTTACCGGCAAAAATGTGGCATTCGACTGGTCCGACAGTTCTGATTCCGGCAGCGGCATGAAGAATTATCTGATGGAATATGCATTAAACGGGCAATTCAGCGGAGCGGTTCAGCGTTCAACTGCCGTCAGCAATGTTAATGTCTCCGGCCTGGCCGATGGCGTTTACCACTGGCGCATCCAGTCTGTGGATAACTCCCGGAATGCCGGCGACTGGGTCGCCGGCGGCAATTTTTCAGTTGACACTACCGGGCCGGTTGCAACGTCCGGCCTGACTGCGGTGCTTAACGGAAATAATCTGATGCTGGATTGGAATGACGCTTTCGATGCCACCAGCGGGGTCAAGCAGTATGAAGTTGAAATTGACAACAACAATAATTTCTACAATCTGGAATACTTTAAGCGCGTTACAGCCAGCAAAGTGTCCGTTGAAGATTTTGCAGCCGGAACGTATTACTGGCGCGTTCGCGCTCAGGACAACTTCGGCAACTATGGCAATTGGAGCGCGGCTGAAAGTTTCTCCATGGAACGGGTGCCGCCGACTGTTCCGTCCGGTTTGAAGCAGACAGTCACCGGGAGCAGTGTGGCATTCGACTGGAATGATTCAACGGATGCCAGCGGCATTAAACAGTACGAGGTGCTGGCGGATAATAACAGTGATTTCAGCAGTCCGGAGTATACGGAATCATCTACCGCAAGCGAGTGGGCCGGAGTCAATATTCCTGCCGGCGCTTATTACTGGCAGGTGCGTTCTCAGGATAATACAGGCAACTACAGCGCCTGGAGTAAATCATCCTCATTCGTTGTCACGCCGGCGGACACTGCCGCCGATGATTACAAGACGGCGAAAAATATCAGCGAAGGAGCGGACAACTGGGTGGGTTACGGCGATGCCGCCGACTGCTATGAACTGACGCTGTCC
>CAIJKT010000178.1 GCA_903821255.1 uncultured Lentisphaeria bacterium
AAGTTCAATCTAGCCTTCAATGTCGCGCAGATCGCAGATCTCCACCGGCGAATGCATATAGCGGTTCGGGATGCTCAGCAGCGCGGTGGCAACACCGGAACGGGTCAACTGCATCTGCGCGGTATCGGTGCCGCCGGAAGCCCGGTGTGCGGCGGTTTCCTGATATATGATCTTGTGCTTTCTGGCGACTTCGCGCAGTTTGCGTCCCAGGACTGGATTGTTGTCGGCATTGCGGTTCAGTTCCGGACCGGAGCCGAGCTTGATTTCACCCAGTATCTTCTTTGCGATATCCGGAATATCGGTTGCAAAACCGACGTCAACGGCAAAACCAACTTTCGGATCAATGCCGAAACAACTGGTTGCCGCGCCGCGCAATCCAAGTTCCTCCTGGACGGTACCGACACCGCAGACTTCGACTTTCAATTTGCGCACACTCAGGCAGCGCAGCGTTTCCGCAACCACAAACGCGCCGACTTTATCGTCCATCCCTTTGGATTTGATCCGGTTCCTGCCTATCCGCTGATAATTGCTGCGCACGGCAACAGGATCGCCAATGGCAATGATTTTAGCGGCGTCTTTTTTATTTTCCGCGCCGATGTCAATCCACAAATCGTTAAGTTCCGGCGGCACTTCGCGTTCTTTCGGTGTCAGCAGATGTATCGGTTTTTTACCGATTACGCCGGGGATGCGGCCTTTCGCGGTCAGGATTTCCACTTCGCAGCCGGGAACCGTCAGCTTGTCAATTCCACCGTTCGGACGGAAATAAAGCAGTCCCTCCTCGGAAATATAAACCACCTGGAAGCCGATTTCATCATAATGTCCGGCGAGCATCACCCGGTAAGCGCCGCCGGGATTAACCACCCCGACCGTATTGCCCATCACATCGGTGTAAACCTTGCTGGAAAATTCCTTCAGATACTCTCTGAAAGCCCCCGCGGTTTCTTCCTCGAATCCGGACGGCCCGGAACAGTTCATCAGCTTCTCCAGGAATTTCAAACTCTTTGCCGGTAACATTTTGTATGCTCCTTAAATTTAAATTAATCATGGTGCGGGAACTGGCGCGGCCTGAAAACGGCTGCCGCAGATTATATCCGCGGCCAAGCCTCCAGGTATGCTATAATTATTGCTCGGCAGTATAATTCGGAGCGTCTTTAAGCATGATCACGTCATGCGGATGCGCTTCGCGCAGTCCGGCGGAGGTGACTCTGACCAGTTTGGCTCTCTTCTGCAACTCTTCGATGGTCTTTGCGCCGCAGTAGCCGCAGGCATATTTGAGTCCGCCGACAAACTGATGAATGACATCACTGACCGGGCCGCGGAACGGCACCAGGCCTTCAATGCCCTGCGGCACAAGCTTCTTTTCGTCTTCGACATCCGCCTGTCCGTAGCGTTCGCGGCTGGCCTTGCCGGTCTTCATGGCTTCAAGGCTGCCCATGCCGCGGTAAACGACATAGCGGCGTCCGTGATGCAGCGTTATCTCGCCGGTGCTCTCCGAGGTTCCGGCAAGCGCGGAACCCATCATCACGCAAGAAGCGCCGACCGCGATAGCCTTCGGCACGTCGCCGGACTGCTTGATGCCGCCGTCCGCAATGACCGGGATGCTCTGGCCGACAGCCTTTTTAACTTCGTAAACAGCGGTGACCTGCGGGATTCCAACGCCGGCAACGACGCGAGTCGTGCAAATGGAACCGGGTCCGATGCCGACTTTGATGCCGTCCGCTCCGGCCTTCGCCAGCGCGAGTCCGGCTTCGGCGGTAGCCACATTGCCGGCAACAATATCAACTTTATCGCCATAAGTGTTTTTCAGCAGTTTTACCGTCTCAATCACGTTTTTGCTGTGACCGTGAGCGGTATCAATGACCATAACATCCACGCCGGCTGCAACCAGCGCCGCGGCGCGTTCCTCGTCATAGGGACCGATTCCGGCGGCGGCCCGGAGCTGATGTTTGACGTCGCGGTTGTAATCGGGTTCTTCCTTGTCAATCAGTGTCTTGACGTCCTGGAAACTGTACAATCCGGTCAGACGGCCTTCGCCATCAACAGTGGGAAGCTTGCCGACCTTCTTTTCCAGCATAAGTTTATAAGCATTCTTGATGGAAACGCCGTCTTTGGCGGTAATCAGCGTTTTGGCCATGATGTCGCCAATTTTGTGATTATAATGAGTAAGATACTTGATGTCGCGCGCGGTGATAATACCGACCAGTTGATTCTGGCTGTCAACAATCGGAAAGCCGGAGAAAGAATACTTTTTTAGTTTCTTTTCCTTCAGCATTTCCGCCACGGTCTGATCAGGATGGAAAACGACCGGCAGTTTTATGATGCCGTTCAGATAAAGTTTTACCCGTCTGACTTCCTGGGCCTGACGCTCAATGCTCAGGTTTTTGTGGATTACGCCAAGTCCGCCCAGCCGGGCCATGGCAATCGCCATATCGCCTTCGGTGACAGTATCCATGGCGGCGCTGACAAACGGGATGTTGAGCTTGACATTCCTTGAAAAATATGAAGATACCTCCGCCTGCTCCGGCGCGAAATCCGCATATTGGGTAATCAGTGAAATATCATCAAATGTTAAACCCTCAAACTTGAAAGCACCCATAAATTCATCAATGAATTTGTTCATTTTGCCGTTCCCGCATCCCTGTATTTAGGTAAATTCCTTTATCTCTGATAAACTTTTAATATAGACATAAAACCGCGAAAAGCAACATTATTCGCCAATAATTTTCACCAGAACGCGTTTTTTACGCCCGCCGTCAAATTCTCGGTCGAATATCTGATCCCACGGTCCGAAATCCAATCTGCCGTTTGTCACTGCCGCCACGACTTCCCGCCCCATGATCTGCCGCTTGAGATGGGCGTCGCCATTATCTTCAAAGCCGTTGTGGGCATACTGGCTGTGCGGTTTTTCCGGCGCCAGCTTTTCCAGCCAGCGCTCAAAATCGGCGTGCAGACCGCTTTCGTCGTCGTTGATGAAAACCGATGCTGTAATATGCATCGCGTTGCAGAGCACAAACCCTTCGCTGATGCCGGATTCGCGGAGACATTCTTCCACTTGCGGAGTAATATTGATATAAGCTCTTCTCGTCCTGGTTTCAAACCATAACTCTTTCCGGTAACTTTTCATTGAGTCCTCCGTTATTTTGGATCAAACATTGCGTTGAATTTGTCCTTTTTCCGCCGCCAGCTCCACATGGAAACCAGCGACGCGGCCATGGTCAGCAGCATGCAGCAATAAAGAAAGACATCGCCGTAAAGAGTATAAAAGGTCGGTTGCGGATTTACCGGAACCGGCACTTTGACGACACCGGCCGCCCGGCCGCGCTGAAGGACATCGGGAATCTGTTTACCGGTTTGCGGATCAGTCTTCTTCATCACCGCATCGGCGATAAGTCCGCTGGGCATGATCAGGCAACTGGCGCTGTTGTTGCCGCAGCGCAGCATCGGCAGACGGGTTTCAATGCTCCTGAAAACTGAATTTGCCAGATGCTGTTCAGGTTCGCAGCTCGCCGGATACCAGGCGTCATTGGTGATGACCAGCAGCAGATTCGCGCCGCGCCGGGCTTCGTTCGCCCCGACATACGGAAAGGTGTCTTCAAAGCAGATATTGATGCCGGCATTGACGCCGGGCAGGATTTTCAGCGGGGAGAAGCTTTTGCCCGGAGTCAGATCGCGATTCATATCTATGAGTCTGGTGATAAATTCCGGCAGATATTTTCTGAACGGAATGAATTCGCCGAACGGCACCCGCTGAACCTTGTCGAATTTGTCCGTGGACCGGCCGGCATTGTCGAACAGGAATGCGCTGTTAAGCATCAGCGACGGCTGGTTGCGGTCAAAACTCAGTTCAAAGTCAAGAGTGCCGATCAGCATCGGAATCTGAGTGCGTTTGATGAAGTCAGTCAGCCGCGAGCGGTATTCCCGGCACAGGTTATTGTTGCCGCGGTACGGATAGGGAACGGCTGTTTCCGGCCAGATAATGATGTCCGGTTTCTCCGTCGCGATCAATTCCGAAAGCTGCATATAGATGTCCAGCGCTTCAAGCGCCTGGCTGTTATCGGCGTTGCGCCGCTGGGAAATGTCGCCTTGAATCAGAGCGGCGCTGAAATTGACTTGCGCAGGCTGCTTGGCGGTCAAAATTGAGGATGCTCCGAAGATGATGATTGAAAGCATGACCGCCACGGTTATCATCAGCGGCACAGGCTGCGGCATCTTCTCCATGGCGTTCCTGCTCTTCAGACAGTTCTGAATGGCCATGACAATGGTAATGTTCAGCATCACCAGCAGGAAACTGATGCCGTATACGCCGGTATATTCGCAGATCTGGATCAGCGGCAGATTCTGCCACTGACAGGAACCGGTGTAGTTCCAGGGAAGCATTGTCGAACGTCCGCTCTCCAGCACACACCACCACCCGGCCAGCGCAGCGGCCAAAAACAGTTCGCGGGGAATTGAAACGCGTCTGTAATTCTGCTCCGCCTGACAGCCGGCCAGTTGTATTTCCGCCGGGATGAGGATGCCGCGCCGGAACAGCGGCACGGCGGCGCTCCAGCAGCCGGTGTACAGCGCGATGACCGGCCCGATCATGTACGGAATCGCCGGATTGATTTCCCGCAGCCAGTAGAATGAGGTAAAGCCCCAGGCCAGTCCCCACACCCAGCCGGCGCGCCAGGCGCGGAACGGCTTCCTGTCATGGGCGATCCAGTAAAGCGGAATAATCGCGATCCAGGAGGTGAAACTCCAGTTCAGCGGCGGCAGCGAAGCGGTCATCAGCATTCCCGACAGCAGCAGCACTCCGACCTCAATCAGTCTGGTGGAGAATCTTATTTTGCCGGCCTCGTTGCCGGAGCGGTTTTTCTTCTGCTCCAACTCACTTGGCAATGCAGCGGCTTGAGGCGCATTTTCCGTCACTTCATTCGTATTTGAAACCATACTTTGTAAATCTTTCCGGTATCTTGCCTGGAGTTTTACGGCAATGTTCATTGATTTTATGCATTCAGTAGTGTAATTTAATCCACATTTTAAATATTTAAATATAGAAGTGCCGTATTTTTAAAGATACGGCTTTAATTATTATGGAAACTAGCGAATATCTGGAATTTGATCATATCGTAATCGGCAGCGGGCTTGCCGGGCTTTCCGCCGCGCTCTACATGGCTGACACCGGCCGCTCCGTGGCGATCATCACCAAACGCAAAATTGACGACTGCAATACCAAATACGCTCAAGGCGGCATTGCCTGCGTCATGGATGCCATGGATTCATTTGACGAACACGTCAAAGACACCCTGAACGCCGGGGCGAAGCTGTGCAATGAAGAGGTCGTCAGGGATATTGTCGAAGCCGGTCCGGCGATTATCCGGGAACTGATCAGCCGCGGCGCACATTTTACAACCCGCGGCGAACTCGGCCATGATTCCCGCAGAAATGACTTCGATCTCGGCCGTGAAGGCGGCCATACCAAGCGCCGGGTGCTGCATGCCGGCGACATCACCGGCGAAGAAGTCGAACGCATCCTGGTCAACTCATGCCTGGCACATAAAAATATCACGGTCTTTGAGAATCATATCGCAATTGACCTGATCACCACCCAGCGCATGGGGCTGAGGGGCGAAAACCGCTGCCTCGGCGTATATGTGCTGGATTACATTAAGAACTCGGTAAAGACTTTTGTCGGGCTTTCAACGACGGTGGCTACCGGCGGCACCGGCAAGGTCTACCTTTATACCAGCAATGCCGACATTGCCTGCGGCTGCGGCGTGGCCATGTGCTACCGCGCCAATGCCAAGATCGCGAACATGGAGTTCATCCAGTTTCACCCGACCATTCTTTACAGTTCAAAAGTCAAATCGTTCCTTATCAGCGAAGCGGTCCGCGGCGAAGGGGCGATCCTCAAGAGCAAAAACAGCAGAGGCGAACTGGTCGAGTTCATGGATAAATACCATGAGATGAAAAGCCTGGCCCCCCGCGACGTCGTGGCCCGGGCGATTGACAACGAACTGAAGCGCAGCGGCGAACGCTGCGTATATCTTGATATCCGCCATGTTGACGAGGCCACTTTAAGGCTCCGTTTCCCGAATATCTTCGAGAAATGCCTGGAGGCCGGAATCAATATGGCCAAAGACCCGATCCCGGTCGTTCCCGCCGAGCATTATTCATGCGGCGGCGTCCGCACCGACGTCAACGGCTTTACCGGCATTGTCGGCTTGTATGCTGTCGGCGAAGCCGGCTGCACCGGACTGCACGGAGCCAACCGCCTGGCCAGCAACAGCCTGCTGGAAGCTCTGGTCGTGGCCAAATTCTCCTTGAAACATATCCATGAACACATGACCGAACTCCGCAACAGCCGACTCCCGGAACGGGTTCCGAACTGGAGCTGCGGCGACGCTACCGACTCCGACGAAATGGTTGTCATCTCCCACAACTGGAATGAAATAAGAACTTTCATGTGGGACTATGTCGGTATCTTCAGGACAAACAAACGGCTGGAGCGGGCCAATGCCAGGATTAAGCTCATCAACAAGGAAATCGAGAAATACTACTGGGACTTCCTGATCACTCCAGACCTGATCGAAGTGCGTAATATCGCGTCCGTCGCGGAAATTATCATCAATTCCGCATTAAGCCGCAAAGAGAGCCGGGGCCTGCATTTTAACGCCGATTACCCGTTCCAGAACCCGGCGCTGGACCATTCAGACACAATCATACAAAAGAATCCGGACTGTTATGACTAAAAAAACGCTGCAAGTCGCTCCATACATCACCGACATTATCGCCCGGCTGCAGGAAGCCGGCTATGAAACTTATGTGGTCGGCGGCGCAATCCGCGACCTGATGCTCGGACGGGAACCCAAGGACTACGACATCTCCACTTCCGCCACGCCGGAACAGGTGAAGGATGTCTTCGGACGCCGCCGCGCCAGAATCATCGGACGGCGCTTCAAACTGGTCCACCTCTATCAGGGCATGGAGATCATCGAAATAAGCACTTTCCGCCGCATGCCTGAAAAAACTGCCAAAGTTCCGGCTAAGCTCAAAGACCAGCCTGTCCCGGAAAATATGATCTTCCACGACAATGAATTCGGCACTTCCGAAGAAGATGCCTGGCGGCGGGACTTCACCGTCAACGCCCTGTTCTACGACCCGGTTTCGCATAAGCTGATCGACCACACCAAATCCGGGATTGACGACATTAACAACGGCATCGTGCGGGCTATCGGCGACGCCAGCCTGCGGTTCGCAGATGACCCGGTCCGGATGCTGCGGGCGCTGAAACTCGTCGGCCAATACGGATTCAAGCTTTGCCCGGAAACCGAAACCTCCCTCCGCGAATGCCTGCCGCTGATTACCCATGCCGCGGAATCCAGACTGACCCTGGAACTCGAAAAGATCCTTCAAAACATTCATTGCGCCAAGATCTTCAGCTCATTTCACCAATACGGTTTTCTGAGTTACTTCCTGCCGTTTCTGCATGACAACTGGAATACTCCGGCCCGCGAATATGTCATGGAACTGCTGGAGGAAAGAAACAACCGCATCACCCAGGGCCGTTACCGCGTCAGTGTCTCCCTGGCGGTCGCGGCAATAACGCTGCCGTTCGCCGAAATGCTCGTCGGCTTCGGCGAAAAAGGCAAACTCTGGGAATACAGCCCCGAAACCAATGACCAGTTATGCAACCTGGTCTCTGAAGTTTTCAAACCGCACAATCTGGTCAAGCGCCTGGTGTTTTCCGCCCAGCGCATCCTGATCATGCAGACCGCCTTTTTGCATTTCCAGAAAACAACCAAAGTCATCAGCATGCAGGGCTATGCTCACGCCCGGGAACTGCTGATGATCCAGAACGCCGTCACCTGGCATTCGAAAGAACTGCCGGTGAAATGGCCTCACGAAATTCACCATTCCACCCACGGCGACAAACGCCGCTGACCCGTATTGGGGACAACTGCTGTCCTCATTTTTTGGCTCTTTCGGTGTTTTAGTGGGTAAATGCCCAAAAAGCTGAAATAACAGTTTGAAAAATATGTAAAGCATAGAATAATAAAGACTCCAAATCCAAACCGCCAAG
>CAIJKT010000179.1 GCA_903821255.1 uncultured Lentisphaeria bacterium
AGCATAGGCGCGCAGGATTATGCCGAAATTGCCGTAGAAAGGCGCAATGTAGCCGATGCTGTCCGGATAGTCATATTCCAGCGCGTAAGTGCCGTCGGAACGCTTGGCGACGCGGGAAACCGGCAAATACGGCACCAGCTTTTCCGCCACGCCGACCGGACCCGAACCGGGGCCGCCGCCGCCGTGCGGAGTCGAGAACGTTTTGTGCAGGTTGACGTGCATCACATCAAAGCCCAGATCGCCGGGCCGGACCCGCCCGATGATGGCGTTGAAGTTGGCGCCGTCGCAATAACACAGGCCGCCCGCTTCATGAACCAGCCGGCAGATCTCCTTGACGTTGCGGTCAAAAAGGCCCAGCGTGTTCGGACAGGTAAGCATCAGGCCGGCGACTTCCGGGCCAAGATGTTTCTTCAAATCCTCCAGATCCACATTGCCTTCGCTGTCGGAGGCGATTTCGACGGTATCGAAACCGGCGACCGCCGCGCTGGCGGGATTGGTGCCGTGGGCGGCATCGGGGATCAGCATGATTTTGCGTCTGTCATCCTTGCATGCCTTGTGATAAGCGGCAATCAGCATGACGCCGGCCAGTTCGCCGTGCGCGCCGGCCAGCGGCTGCATGGTGCAGGCGGAGAATCCCAGCAGTTCGCTGAGGATGCGTTCCGCTCCGTAAATCACTGCCAGCGCGCCCTGGGTGAGCCCCCCGCCATGCCGCAGTTGCGGCAGCAGCGGATGCAGTTCGGCGAATCCCGGCAGCGCCGCGATCCGCTCATGGAACTTCGGATTGTATTTCATGGTGCAGGAACCGAGCGGATAGAAATTAGTGTCCACACCCATGTTTTTGCGGCTCAGTTCAGTAAAATGACGGATCACTTCCTGCTCGGACACTTCCGGCAGTTCGGCGGATTTTTTCCGGCGGAACTGTTGCGGAATGGCGTTAACTTCCGGCACATCGGCCTTCGGAATGGAAGATCCTCTGCGGCCGCTTCTGCTTATTGAGAATATCAGTTTCACAGTACAGCCTCCAATGCATTAGCCAGGGCTTTGATCTCTTCCCTGGTACGTTTTTCAGTGACCGCGATCAGCAACTGGTTCTTCCGGTCGGGATAATAACGCCCGAGCGGGAACCCGGCGGCAAAACCTTTGTCAATCATCCTGCCGACAACCTCGGCGGCGTCTACGGGCAGACTGATGACGAATTCGTTGAAAAACGCCGCGCCGCCGACCGGCTTAACGCCGTCTATTTTCAGTATTTCGCTGCGGGCGAAGGCGGCTTTGGCGGCGCAGAGTTCGGCGACGTCAATCAGCCCCTGCTTGCCCATGCAGCAGAGATAAACCAGCGCGGTAAGCGCGCAGAGATTTTCGTTGGAGCAGATATTGGACATGGCGGAGGCGCGGCGGATGTGCTGTTCGCGGGTTTGCAGCGTCAGCACGAAACCGTCTTTGCCGTCCGAGTCAACAGTACGCCCGCAGATCCTGCCCGGCATCTTGCGCATGTATTTTTCCGTGGTGGCCATAAAACCGAGATACGGGCCGCCGAAACTCAGCGGAATGCCGATGCTCTGGCCTTCACCAGTGACAATGTCAAAACCCATTTCTCCGGGCGGCGTAAGCACTGCCAGCGCCACCGGATAACAGGAGCAGACCGCCAGCGCGCCTTTGGCATGGGCATGGGCGGTGACTTCCTCCCACGCTTCAATCGTGCCGAAAACGTTCGGATATTGAACAATCACGCAGGCGGTGTTTTCAGTGATCGCCTCCATCAACTGCTTCTGCGCGGAATCATCG
>CAIJKT010000180.1 GCA_903821255.1 uncultured Lentisphaeria bacterium
GACGGAAAGCACCATAACCATTATGCATGTTTCCTGCTCTATTATGGCAGTCTGGTTTGCGATTCCAATATTTGCGCTGCGGGCGCAGCAATGTGCATAAATAGTTACTCTAAATCTGTAAATATACTGTCGCGAATTATAAACTTAACAAATGTGCATACAGAGTAAATTTCATAGAGCGCTGATTTATGACTATCCAGAAAAAACTGAAAGTTCCTGATTTCAATTTAAATAAACTGCATCAATTATCAACCATTTATTATTACAAACGCGGCAACGCGGTAAGGGAGAAAAAATGAATTTCATTGCATTACATTGGGTGCGGAAACATGTTTTTCCGGTTTTGCATCACTTGTATCAGCGCCTGTGCGTCTGTCTTATTATGGTGCTTCTTCTTGCTTTCGGCCAAGCTCTGCTGGCCGAAGGGAAACCAGGCGAAAACTGGTATCCTGACAATGGACAGGGACCAAACATTCTTAAAGCGGAGGGGGAAAAGGCTAAAACAGTTGCTGACGTTACAACTGACAGAGGTCCTGACGGGGCAATGACCGCGTGGAAAATCAGTTTCAAGAAAGCCGATGAGTACTTTGTGCTAAGCAACATTAAACAGCCCAAAGTGATCAAGCCGGAAAGCCGGGACCGCAAGTTCGTAATGTGGTACTGGATTAAGACCAGTACGGATTACAAGACCGGAGACTACTCAAGCTGCTGGATTCGTATGCAGACCCCGGGCAGTATTGGCGCCCTGGTGGATTTCCCGCGTACCAGATTCGCCTATCTTGATAAATGGACGCAGGTGGGGCAGGAGTTTACACTCAGGCCGGACGGTCTGATCGGCAGCATTCAGTTCCGTCTTATCGCCACTCGTCCCGGACTGGACGTTTGGATTGACAAGGTTTTTTTCACCGAAGTGACTGGAATGCCGAAAGAAAAAGTCGCCGAACTTCTCGGCGGAGCCACGTTTAAACCGATTATGCAGATGCCGTTTAAAGAGGAATTTGTCGATAAATCACCGCCGGTGAAAGGTAACTTGCTGTGGAATTCCGGCTTTGAGTTCGTGTCTGATGCCGGTTGGGGCGGTACCGCCCGCCGTCTGACGGAAAAGGATTTTGCCCGTGACAATCCGCACAGCGGACAGCAGGCATTGATACTGGATAATGCCACTGCCACGCACATTCCGATTAAATTGACCCTCTACAAAAAACACTCCTTCTCGTTCTATGCGCGGAAGCTCGCGCCGGCTAAACCCGGGCAAGTTGATGTCTGTGTAGCGTCTTACGGGAAGAACTTCAGTTATAAATTCACTAAAAGAGTCAACATCGAAAAATACTGGCAGCGTGTTGTTCTCACTGAGGTTTTGATGCCGGTTCCAAGCTTGAGCTATTATGTGACGATTACCGGTAAGAATGTTGTCATTGATGATACCCAGTTTGAGGAAGGTGACCCGACTCCGTACGAACCGCGCAAAGGGATAGAGGCAGCGCTCACCATGGATCCAGGTGTCGAGGCATATCTTTATGATTGGGGGCAGAGTCCTGTCCTGAATGCCTGTTTTGCCAATCCAGGCAAAGAAAAAATTACCGCTACCGCGCAAGTGCGGGTTTGGGATATTTATGAGAAAATCGTCAGTCAGGAGTCCATTCCTGTCACGCTTGATCCCGGACAGCGCATTGTGAAAACAGTAACTCTGCCGGATACTTTACGCGGCGCATTCTGTGCCGACCTGGTTATTGACGGCACAATATTTGCAGAAAGAGTTTTTGGCGTTGTTCCGGTTCCACGTGATATCCCTGCAGAGAAGTCCATTATGGGGGACCACCTGGATTTCAATGATTTTAATATGAAATCTGCTCGTCGTCTGGGGACCCGCTGGACCCGTACACATGATGGCTGGGCGAAGATTACTAAATGGTATCTGCTGGAGCCCAAACAGGGCAATTGGAAATGGAACACCCCTTATATTGCATCAGTCGGGCTGGACGACGCGGTAAAAATGTCGGAAAAATACGGGATAAAAATTCTAGGCTTGCTTGATGAGCCGCCGGGCTGGGGAGTGGGATTGCCTAAACAGGAACGCTGCCGTGACTATTATCCTACCGATTGGACGGCCTGGAATAATTATGTCACCCAGATAGTCTCGCGCTACAAAGGCCGCATCGACACATGGGAGCTTTTTAACGAACCATCCAACGCGGATAAATACATCGAACTGTGCCGTAACACCAGCGCAATTTTCAAGAAAATATACCCGGAAGGAAAAATGATCGGACTGTCCTGCACCCCTGGAGCGCCGATTATGAAAAAACTTCTGCAGGCGACTGGACAGCAATATGTAGATGGGA
>CAIJKT010000181.1 GCA_903821255.1 uncultured Lentisphaeria bacterium
GGCTTCCTCAAGACGCTGGATTTTACGGTGTATTTCAGAGGCGTGGGGAACTTTTTTAAGCATCATTTTAGCCAGTGCTTTAAAGCGGTTGTAACCTCTGCCGGAAATAATGCGGTTCAAGTAGGAAGGAATGGCCCCGACATTTTCTGAAATCGACATTTTATTGTCGTTCAGCACAATAATCAAGTCCCTGGTGGTATCGCGGACACTATTGAGCCCTTCCAGTGAAATGCCGCAGTTCAGTGCTCCGTCGCCTATGACTGCGACCACTTTATGTTTCTGCCCCTGTTTTTCAGCGGCGGCGGCCATGCCGACGGCTGCTGAAATTGCGGTTCCCGCATGCCCGGCGCCGAAACAATCATATTCCGATTCCTCTCTGGAAAGAAAACCGAGGCAGCCGTTGAACTGCCGCAGGGTTTTAAAGAAATCTCTGCGTCCGGTAATGATCTTATGGACGTAAGCCTGATGTCCGACGTCCCAGACCAGCTTGTCCGCGGGCGTATTGAACACATAATGCATGGCCATGGTAAGTTCCACCGCGCCAAGATTCGGAGCCAGATGCCCGCCGTTGGCGGCCACGGTATTGATCACCAGCTCGCGGATTTCACCAGCCAGTTGTTCCAATTGACTAACACTCATGCCGCGAATGTCGGCGGGGGAATTCACTTTGGGCAAAAGCGGTTCGCCGGTTTCTTCTTTTATGTTATCTTCACTATTCATAATATCATTTAATCAAAAATTTTATTGTCATGGCAACTGAACCAAAAGGAAATATAATATCAGAATAATTTACTTTTACAATCATTGGTACTATCTTAAAAGCAACATAATACATCCGTAAAACCAAAAGAAATTTGAAATTTAGTCTATATCAGGATAAAATACCTGATTAAAATTATCGGGAGTATACATTCTATGATCAGATATCCGGCTGTAATACTGATGCTGGCCATGCCGCTGCTGAGCGGATGCTTTTTCGAAACATACCATGAAACCCAGACTTTCGACCTGGAGCAAGCCATGCCCTGCTGTCCGGCAAAAACCGTTATTGAGGTAAAGGACTTTGAGAATCTTTCCGGGGCCGGACAGAAAATGCGCTACCGGGCCGAACAGTACCGGATCGTGATTGACGGATATAATAAATGGGTGCAGACCCCGGACATAATGATCTCCAGATATTTTATGACCGCATTTTCCCAGTCAGGCGTCAATATGCTTGATGAACGCAGTTACATTCTGTCCGGAACCCTGAACTCATTTGAGATAAACCTGACAACTAAGACCGTGTATATTCAAATCACCTGCCAGTTGAAGGAACGCAAGCCCGGGGAGATCAAGCTGCGGAAGGAGCTTTCAGTCTCCGCCGCGTTCAAACAGGATTCTCCGGTTGAATTTGCGGAAGCCGCGTCAAAGGCAGTGCGTGAACTCACGGAGAAACTCAGCGCCGAAATTGCCGCGGTTACAGCATCCCGGCCGGCGGCAGGAAAAAACTGATATGCACGAAAAACAACTCAGCCAGCTTTTTCTGCAAGTGGGTGAAGGCATCTGCATTATCTGCCGTGAAGTGAAAGTGCTGATGTCATTCACCGGCGAACTCATGCACGCCATGGCCGACACCATACGCCATCCGAAAAAAGTCAAATGGCAGACCACCGCCTATTATATGGATAAATCCGGCAGCGATGCCGTTCCGATCGTTTCCCTCCTCGGGTTCCTGGTCGGCGTCATTCTGGCGTTTCAGGCTATCGTCCAGCTCTCGCGTTACGGAGTGGAGAATTATGTGGTCAATCTGGTCGGAACGGTCGTGGTAACGGAACTTTCTCCGTTGATCACCGCAATTGTTCTGGCCGGCAGATCCGGTTCCGCATTTGCCGCCGAAATCGGCACGATGAAGGCGACTGAAGAGATCGACGCCATGATCACCATGGGGTTCGACCCTTCGCGCTATCTGGTCATACCCAAAATCCTGGCGATGCTGGCGATCATGCCCTGCCTGACAATCTTTTCCGATATCTGCGGGATACTGGGCGGAATGGTGATCACCTGCAGCAAACTCGATCTTTCGCCTACCGAATATTATTTCAAGACGCTTGAAGTGATCCATCCGGTAGACCTGGTACAGGGGCTGTTCAAAAGCCTGTTCTTCGCGGTTATCATTGCCGCTATCGGCTGTATGAAGGGACTGGATGCGGGAAAAGACGCACAAGGCGTCGGAAAGGCCTCGACCTCCGCCGTAATCAGTGCTATATTTATGATCATCCTGGCTGACGCGATCATCACCGCGGCATTCAGCATATAAAAATAAGGAACTATAATGGAACGGGCAAACAAGATCAAACTGGGTGCTTTTGTAATCATCGCGGCTACGATGATTGCCGGCAGTTTTTTCGTGGTAGGCATCACCAAACTCTTCGAGCCGAGATTCCACGCGATGACCGTCCTCAATACCTCGGTTGAAGGCCTCTCTGTAGGGTCTCCGGTAAAGTACATGGGCGTTCCGGTCGGCCGTATTTCACGCATCAGCATGCGCGATGTGGACGGATTCATAGATGTCTACTTCAGCCTGTTTCCGTCTTCGATTGACATGGTTAAAAAGAACACTTCAATCGCCCCTTCAGACTCTCAGACCATAACCAGCATCATCGAACAGAAAAACCTGGCCTGCCTGCTCAATGCCTCCGGCATCATGGGCGGCGCCTACCTGGAACTGACGGTCAGCGAAGGCGACGGCTACGCCATGCCTGACCTGGAAGTCGTTCCCCCGTCCGGCATCTTCTACATCAAATCCCGCGTCTCGCATGTGACCAATGTGATCCAGAACATCAGCCAGACGCTCGAGCAACTCAAGAAAGTTAACTATGTCCAGCTCGCGGATAAATTTAAAATCACTCTTGACTGCGCCGAAAAAATCCTGAACAACCAGGACATGACCGATATGCTTTCGCGCTTCAACCGGATATCTAAAGATATTGAATACAGCACCGGCAACCTCCGCGAAGCCTTCACCCAGGACAGAGTCCAGAAGCTGATTGAAACTGTGGATTACCTGGAAAACGGCACTAAAGCACTGGCCAAGTCGCTGCCGCCTGAAAAGATTGAGAAACTTGCGGATTCCCTCTCCAAATCGCTGGAGGAAATCCGGGAGTTCCTGCACAACAGCGAAACCGGCCGCGATAAAGTTGTCGGCGATGTCGGCGAACTCAAAGACCGCATGGTTCTGACGCTGTCCCGCCTTGACCGCTCATTAAACGCCATCGCCGAACTCATCGGCAGCGTCGAGAACGATCCCAACCAGTTTTTCACCGGCAGAAAAGAGAAACCAGTATTCATTGTTCCGCCGCCCCAACTGAAGAAATAACATCAGGTTTAAGTGAAGCCGCACACCGGATGCATTAGACTTTAATTCCAGAATGTATGGAATACAGTTACTTTTGAATTCCCGGAACATTCTGAAATTTGCCGATTGCTATTTGAAAATCATTTTCTTCAATAGTATTGTAACAGGTTTATAATTAATCAAAAACAAACATGGATTGAGTATAACTATATGAAAGCTGTAGATTTACGCAAAAAGTACATTGATTTTTTTGTCAGTAAAAAACATAAAGTCATCAAAAGTGCGTCGCTGATCCCGGACAACGATCCGACCTGTCTGTTCACCACGGCCGGCATGCATCCGCTGGTGCCGTTTCTCCAGGGCGAAAAACATCCGCTCGGCTGCCGCCTGGTCAATGTGCAGAAATGTATTCGTACCGGCGATATCGAAGAAGTCGGCGATCCGGTTCATCTGACCTTTTTCGAAATGCTCGGCAACTGGTCGCTCGGTGATTATTTTAAAGAAGAAGCTATTCAATTCAGTTTCGAATTTCTGACCAGCCCGGAATGGTTGAATATTCCAATCAATAAACTGGCCGTCACTGTATTTGCCGGAGATGATGACGCGCCTTTCGACGACCTGGCTTACAATCTCTGGCACCGACTCGGAGTTCCTTTGCCCCGTATTGCCAAATGCCCCAAAGCCGACAACTGGTGGGGTCCGGCAGGGCAAACCGGCCCCTGCGGTCCGGATACTGAGATGTTCTACTGGACCGGCCCCGGCGAAGCACCGGAAGTGTTCGATCCGAAAAACCGGCTTTGGGTTGAAATCTGGAATGACGTTTTCATGCAGTACAACAAAAATGCCGAAGGCAAATATGAGCCGTCGAAACAGTTGAACGTAGACACCGGCATGGGCGTGGAACGTGTAACCGCCGTGCTGCAAGGCAAAGCCAGTTGCTACGATACTGAAATTTTCCAGCCGATTCTGCGCAAAATAGACGAGCTGCGCGGCGTACCGGCGCCGGAAGTCCGCACCAATTCAGAGCGCATCATCGCCGATCATATCCGTTCGTCGGTATTCATCATTGCCGACGGCATCACGCCGGGCAATGTGGACCAGTCCTATGTACTCCGCCGCCTGATCCGGCGGGCCATCCGCGAAGGGCGGAAACTCGGCCTGGAGCAGGCGTTCATCGTGCCGGTGGCGCAGGTTGTAATTGATAATTTCTGCGATGTTTATACTGAGTTGAAGCAGAGTGAAACCAAGATCATCGAGGAACTGCATGCTGAAGAGAGCCAATTTGAGCTGACTCTGGAAAAAGGCTCGCGGGAATTCGAAAAACTTATTTCCAGAGTTCCGGAACATGTTGTCAGGAAAGTCGTCAGCGGGAAAAATGCCTTTTTTCTGTATGAAACTTATGGGTTTCCGCTGGAACTGACCGAAGAAATGGCCGCGGAAAAAGGTTTTCAGGTTGACCGTGAAGGCTTCAATGAAGCCTTTGCCAAACATCAGGAACTTTCCCGCAAAGGCGCCGAGCAGAAATTCAA
>CAIJKT010000182.1 GCA_903821255.1 uncultured Lentisphaeria bacterium
GCCGGACGGAAAAAGCAATAAAGACAATATCTTCAGCAATGACGCAGTGGAAATATTCCTGTGCAGCGAACAACCGGGCATGGCGGAATCACTGGCGTCTGTCACGGAACAGTTCTATCAGATTGTCATCAATGCCAAAGGTGATTTAGTGGTGTACTGCAAGGACCGCGCTAAACTGCATCAGGAACTATGGACGAAAGATTTTCCGGTGAAATATGCGGTCAAGCCGTTCGGCAGCGGATTCAAATTTGAACTGGCGATTCCTTATAAAACGCTGAATGCAGTTATCCCGGTCTCCGGCAGAACGCAATGGTTTGCCAATTTCTACCGTGACCGGCCGAGAGGCGAAGACAAGGGTTATCAGGCGTGGTCGCCAACCATGGGCAAATCGTTCTTTGACACTTCAACTTTCGGCATTATCCGCTTTATCGACCAGCCGCTGTTTGCCGTTGATTTCAGTGCCAGCAGACCGGAGATAGCCCGGAATGACGCTGAAGGCGACAAACTGATGACCCGCATGGAAATTAAAGACGGACGGATAATCTTTACAGCGAAAGCCGCGCCGGAACTGAAAAAAGACGCCAACCCGTATGTCTACTTGAATGTTCCGCCGTTTCAACTGACGCAGCCGGTGGCCGTTGAGTGGGCGTTCCGCTACAAAGGCAAAGGCATCAAAAGCATTGGCCTGTGCCTGAAATCATCCAAGGATCCGGCCACGGGCAAACGATACATTGCGGGTGATAATTATTATGTGCCGGCTGATCTCAAGGAGAATTCGGAATCCGGCTGGATCAAAGCTAAATTGCAGGTTTCAAAGGCGAAAGATCATATGGAGAACATTACTTTCTGGGACTTCGGCGTCATTGCCGCGCCCGGCGCTGATTTCACGCTGGAAGTTGATTATATTAAAATCTTCCCGAAATGAATGACTTGACACAGGCATCGTTCAAATATTGGCTTGAAGAAAAATAATAAACGGCAGACGGCACGGTTCAATAAAGGAGGATTCAGGGAAGTCAAAATTCAATAAATGAATAGAAAATGCCAACATTTAAAAATAAAAATAACCTAAACTCAAGGAATGTAAAAAATGAAATATCAAATCGGAAAACTACTTGCCGGAGCATCTGTGATTGTTTGTTTCGCGGCATTGGCCACTTGCCGGCTGAACGCGGCGGATCAAGCTGTGACGTCCCCGACGAATCAGGAAACAGAATTATTCAAGATGGACTTCACAACGGCAGGCATTAGCATACAGGACTGGACGGACATTCCCATTCCCAAAGAGGCTTCATTTTGTTTGAAAGATGGAGAACTTGTTATCAGCGTGAAGGCGCTGCCTGCGCTCACAGCCGATGCAACTACCTTTATCAGTATTGATAAAATTCCTAAATTACCGCTGGATAAACCGGTAAAAATAGAATGGAGATTCCGCTATAAAGGCGCGGGACTTAAATCGGTGGATCTGACCGTGAAATCCTCTTACAACCAGGAGAACAAAAGGGACGCGGCATCGAAAACTATCCCCATCGTTCCTTCCGGCAGCAACGGATTTAGCGACTGGCAGCGCGGTTCAGTAAAGGTGGACTCAGGGAAGTCAAAATTCAGTGATATCAGTTACTGGGATTTAGGCCTGCAGTTTGCTCCCGGCGCCGACTTTGCCATTGAGATAGATTACATCAAAGTTCTGCCTGACGATAAACCATGACCCGAAGAACCAGGCTGCCGGTATAAAGGGAAATATAACGCAGCAATAATTCAAGGACACGGGGAAGTCAGTCTCCGGGATTTTCGCCTGAATAATTCAGGTTAACCTGCCCGGCGCTGATTTCCCGCTGAAAATAGATGATATAAGTATTTTTTCTCTGAAGTAAATAATATTATTGGTGAGTAACCGCTTTCATCTGGTTCACAAATCAGATGAAAGGACATCGGCCGGAACTTGCATTAACGAAAACAATAAACGGCAAGCAGGAGATTATTGAAACCGGGACTCAATGGCGATGCATTGAGTATTTAAATACGTTTGATGTTTCGGGATTTTAATCATATACATTTTTAAAACTATAAGATATTGAAGCCAAATATTGTAAACTACAAAATGGAGAGATTATGATGAAAGCTCTATGGCAACTGGTTATGGCGTCATTTATTGCGGTTTGCGCAATAAGCTCATCGGCAATGCCGTCCTATGACGATGTTCTGGTGGTGATTAATGACAACTCGCCTTCGTCGGTGGAAATCGGAACGTATTTTAAAAATGCCCGTCAAATTCCTGACATCAATGTTGTGCATGTTTCCATGACAGACTATCAGGGAATGGCGCAAAATGTCGAATACGACACGGAAACTGGACAGGCAACCCCGAGTGAGAAAAAAGCCTTGCTTGACGCCATAAAGAACCATATGGCAACCCACAAACTGGCAGACAAAATAAACTACATTGTTTTAACGCGCGGAATTGCGATGTACGCCGCAAGCCCGGAATTTTCAAGCGTGACGAATCCGGCTTTTTCCGGCATGAACGCCCCATTCCATTTTACTGACATCTATGTGCTTTTCAATCTGTCCGAGTCCGCGGCTGACTACAGCATTCCCGACATTTTCAGCTGGAATAAATACTTTTACTATTACAATCCAGACATTCTTAACAAGAAATTCTCTTCGAAAAAATTCGGTTATTATATCGTATCGCGGCTGGATGGGCCGGGAGTGAATAATATCAAGAAAATGATCGATGACACCGGATACCCGGCGTATGCATCGTACAAGAAAAACGGCGGTAAAGCAAAATTTCTCACCCTGCATCAACAAATTCCTGGAATGGTGCGGAGTGAGTCGAAAAGACGGAATATTGAAGTGGTGCAAATTCCGGCCAATGCGACCACTAAACAGTTGACCGCGACGATGGATACTGTCGCTAAAGATTTGATGTTCGCTTTTTTAAGTAATGCCACTATCGGATATGGCGCGGACGACAACAATTTTTATGCTGACGATGATATGGTCGGCCAGTATCCGTTCATTTACCGCGGAGCCACTTTTCTGCCCGGCTCTTTTATCACTTGTTTCCGCTCGAACCCGTCGGCAGTGATGAACCGGGCAGACGGCGGCCTGCTGGCAATCAATGCTGATACTGTCGCAATCACTAACTACCAGAAAGCTTATGACGGCAGTGATGCTAAATTCCGGCATCAGACCTGCGTGGCCTATGATCCGGTGAATAATCAGATATGGTGCGGTACCGGCGAGCAGTCATTGAATGTGCTAATGAATTTTGACAAACGCGGGACTGATGAGTTTTACCGCGAACACATGCGCAATGAAGGCGGCGGTATTGCCGTCTATGACGCCGCAGGTAATATCCTCAACTGGATTAACGCCAATGACGTGAACAGCCCGTTGAAAAATAACCGGGTAGTCAAGCTGGCATATGATAAAGCATCAAAACTGATGTGGGTGATACATTACAAAGGGGTTCAATATTACGATCTGGTCAATAAAACATGGCACGATATTCCCGCGCTGCAAAATGATTTTGCCGCCGGCTGCTCTGTCTATCCTGATCCCTGCGACAGCGACAAGGTGTATTTTTCTTTTTATTACAACGATGGCGGACGATACGGCGAAGACGGCAATAATAAGAAAGTTTCTTCTCAGCTTTTTGGCGCCTCAACCAGCATTTATGAATACAGCAAGAGCGCTCAAGCGGTAAAAGCCTATACTGTTGACACTGACCCCGCGGTTACCGGCACCGCCCCGCAGATGGTAAAAACCTCCGCTGACACGCTGTGGGTCACCAAGGGGCGCTATAGCGGTTCAACCAGGAAAATAGCGCTCATCAGGTATGACCTGGCTAAAAAATCGATAGTGGAGAAGATCATCCTCAGTGATCTGATTCCGGAAGTAAAAAGTCCCCCGGCGGATCTTGGCACCATCCAGCTTAAGTCGCCGTATGTTCTGACAGCCGGACCGAATAATACTATTTTGACTGCCATCGGCTGCGGAATGACTTATCCTGCGGGAAGAACCAGTTCCGACGGCAAAACGACTTATACCGGGGAATCCAAAAATTATCTTATCCGGGTCACCGAAAAATCCGGAACCGCCAGTACCGTTGAAGTCATCAATGATCCGGTAATGAACCCTAACTACTTCTATACCATAAATGCAGAATACTATGTCCGTTCGCTGGTTGTCGATCCGCAGGACAGCAATAAAATATATATGGCGCTGTCCTGGCCGTATTCATACGAGAGGATGCTGGCAAAATCAACTGACGGCGGTAAGACATGGGCCAAATTTTCAAGTTCATTAAGAATCAAGAATATTTACGATCTGGCTGTAAATAACAAAACCATTTATGCCGTGCGCGGTTATCAGAATATGCAGAATATGTTATGCGATTTCGTGGCATTCGGAGTTAACGCCTTCGGCGGCGGCATAACCCATGACATGATGCTGTATAATCCGTCACGCCAGACGCCTAGAGATCCAAGAACGTCTGAGTATATGAGGACGCCTGGCGATATATATGCGGCCAGTCCGCGTTCTACTGACATGGTTTCCGGCTATTCTGATGCAGATGGAAACTACCTTGAAATATGGGACTACCGCAATACCTATAAATTTGGCGACTCCGTGACGGACGGGGTTGCGGTGTATGTCAGCTTACAAGACAACAATAAATGTCCGCCTCCATCAGCCTGGAAGATGATGGATTTGGGCAATATCTACGAATACTTAAATACAGTCAAATACGCATTCTATGATTTTGTCAAGTATAAAGGAAAGGTATTTTTAAGTAAAATGGATAATAATACATATGTGCCGGAAAGCATCCCATGGGGACAATATGTGTGGCAGGAAGTAAATATCAGCAGTATCGGCGCTTACTCAAGCACTATGGAATATAATGGAGAAGATTTTGTGCAATATAATGGTATGTATTATATGGCGTTGCAGAATAATATAATCGGGGTTACTCCGGGCGTTGATTACTGGCAGAAAACGGCTGCGGCGGTGATTGCCAATAGCGCTCCGATCTCCCAGACCGAACCGATGATGTTTCTGTATACGGACGGATTCAATATGGGGGAAGTGCGTTTTGCCACCCAGTCGCAGTATCCCGAGGAGGGCAGCAACGGTTTTATCGGCCACTTCCTGATGTTTGAACCGAAATGCGCGCCGTTCGCCCCGCGGGTGGATGAGGAGAACCTGAAGTCCCAGGTTATTAATAAAACGACCATTGA
>CAIJKT010000183.1 GCA_903821255.1 uncultured Lentisphaeria bacterium
AGGAAAATTTTTTGCGAAGGATGGCGCTACGGATGGCAAGCCAATCTATTCAGCCAGGAATCAATATGTATTATACCTATATAATCGAAAGCATAGAATCATCTTCAAAGCATTATATTGGTTACTCTTCTGACCTGCGCCGTAGATTGATGGATCATAATGCAGGCAAATGTCCGTCAACTGCAAATTATCGTCCATGGAAACTGATCCAATATACAGCCTTTGAAAGTGCTGAACGAGCCTTGGCTTTTGAAAAATATTTAAAATCCGGTTCCGGTCATGCATTCGCCAAACGTCATTTCTTTGATAAAAAATAATCCACTGAAGCCCTGGCGAAAGTGAATTGCATATTTAATTCCCTGTTGCGAATGGCACTGCTTTCAAATTTTCCGCATTTGCCTCTTCACTGGTAAATTCCGGTAGAGATTGATCCGCCTTATTTGCCCGGCAGCGATTCAAAACCTGAGATTACGTCAAACATTTCTTCGTCGATGCCGTCCTGTCGCATACTATGGAATTTCCTGTTTAGCTCCTCCAGCAATTCATCAATGTTTTTGTCGGCGCGCTGCATCGCCGCCAGACGGCTCGCATTTTCGCTCGCCAGGGATTCAGCGCACGCCCGGAATAGCGAGATGAAAAGATATTCACGTATAAGTGCACGCAGAGTGGTGGTGCCGCCGCACATGACTTCCGGTAAGTTTTGAGTCGGCCAGCGGATTTTAGTCAGACCTTGCAGCCATAGAGCGTCGAGGGGCAGCAGACGCTGGCTTACCGGCTCATAAAGCACTCTGGATTGCGGGCGGTTATGAAAGACATAAAGTTGAGCGTTCTCGTCTCCGTCGCGATATGCTTCGCTGGCGATTTGAATCTGCCCGACTAGAGGGGTGATAGCCTGAACTGAATTCGGAACGGAGAAGAATTCATCCGGCGGCATGCCTGCATCCGCCAGACGCGCATGTAGACGCTCACCGACAGCCCAAATGCGGAGTTTGCCCGGCAGAGCGGCGAGTGTCCTGACCGCGTAATCGGCTACCACGTCATTAAACTGTCCCACCAGTCCCTGATCGGAACCGAACACAATCGCGCCGATCACACCCGCATCATTTTTTTGTTTCCGGTCCGCAGTAAAGGCGTCCGGCAGGCTTTTCAGAAAACAAGCCCCCAGCCCCAGTTCCACAGTGTGATAGTAATCCACCAGTGAGCGCACCGAATTTTCGTACTGGCCGATACTCGACGCCGCCAGGGCTTTCATGGTGCGGACGACGGATTGAATATCACCGACACTGCTGATCTTCCGGCGCATGTTCGCTATGGTGTCACTCATGATTTCTCTCCGGATGCATTGCTCCGTGTATTCGCGTCATTGCCATGCTTCCTGCCGGTCTTTTCGGATTTAACTTCCTTCTGTGGCTGAAATGGTACTAGTTCCTGACGGATAAATTCGATGATTGCCTTGCGATCATCGTCACTCAATTCTTCCGCGGTTTCAAATCTTGCGCAAATTTCCGGCGGGAGTTTCGCCGCCGCCTCACGCATGGTCTGCACGGCACCGGACATCCGGTCAACCGGTACCTGGTCGAAGAGTTCCTCAGCCAAAGCCAGCAGGATGGCGATTTGCGCCGGGACGGATACCGGAGCCATATCTGATTGTTTGAGACAGGCGCGGATTCTCCATCCGTGCTCGATGATTCTGCGTGTGGTTTCATCCAGATGTGCGCCGAATCTGGTAAACGTCTCCAGCTCTTCAAACTGTGCATAGGCAAGTTTCAGGTCGCCCACCGCACGGCGGTAGGCCGTCCGCTGCGCCTTTCCGCCGACACGTGAAACAGATTTGCCGATATCAACCGCAGGCAGCACTCCCAATTCAAACAACAACGGCGAAAGGTAGATCTGACCGTCCGTAATCGAAATCAGATTGGTCGGAATATAGGCGGAAATATTCTGTGCCTCTGTCTCGACGATCGGCAGCGCCGTGAGGGATCCGCCGCCCAGTTCTCTGCACAGATGAGTGGCGCGTTCCAGCATCCGCGAATGGATGTAGAAAATATCGCCGGGAAAAGCTTCACGTCCGGGCGGGCGGCGAAGCAGAAGGGAAAGCTCGCGGTAAGCGCGGGCGTGGTGAGTCAGATCGTCATAAACTATCAGCACATCGCGCCCCTGCTCCATAAAATACTCGGCGATGCTGGTTGCGGCGTAAGGCGCTATATAGGCAAGGCCGGGCGGGTCGTTGCCT
>CAIJKT010000184.1 GCA_903821255.1 uncultured Lentisphaeria bacterium
GATGTGCGCATTAGAGGTTCTCAGCTCGAAAGAAGTAGAACTGGTATTGCTGGATATGATTATGCCGAACATGTCCGGTTCCGAATTACTGCGGCAGATAGTTCAGGATTACCCGGATGTCCCGGTTATCATGGTTACCGGCGTCAACAGCCTTGACAGCGCGGTGGAGTGCATGCGGCTGGGCGCAATTGACTATCTGCTGAAACCGGTTGATCCAGACCGGCTGATCGCCCAGGTCAAGAATACCATCGAACTGCGGAAACTGAAGCGGGAAAATTATCTGCTGCAGAAACATTTACTGCTGGAGGAACCCGCTGACCGTCCGGAAGCCTTTGCCAGAATCAACACCCAGAACAAATATATGCTCGCGCTGTTCCAGTACTGCAAAGCCATTGCCGGGAGCCGTCAGCCGGTGCTGATCACCGGGGAAACCGGCGTCGGCAAGGAACTTTTCGCCCAGGCGCTGCACAAACTTTCAGGCTGTTCAGGGGAACTGGTTACAGTCAACATCGCCGGCCTGGACGACAACATTCTGTCAGACACGCTCTTCGGTCACCGGAAAGGCGCTTTCACCGGCGCGCTGAATAACCGGCCGGGGATGATCGAAAAAGCTAATGACGGCACTTTATTCATCGATGAAATCGGCGATCTGAATATTGCATCGCAGGTGAAATTGCTGCGCCTGCTGCAGGAAAGAGAATATTCCCCGCTGGGTTCGGATACTGCCAGAGTTTCGACTGCCAGAGTCATCCTGGCAACGCACCGCGATCTGGGCGCACTGCAGCGGGACGAAAAATTCAGGAAAGATCTTTACTACCGGATATCGACTCATCATATCAGCATTCCGCCGCTGCGGGACAGAAAAGATGATATTCCGCTGCTGTTGAATTTCATGATCGAACAAATTTCAGGCGAGCTGAATAAGAAGTCACCGCAATATCCGTCTGAACTGCTCACGCTGCTGAAAGCCTATCATTTCCCCGGCAACATCCGCGAACTTGAAGCCATGGTGTATGATGCCATCAGCAGTCATAAATCCAAAATGCTTTCAACCAAGGTATTTATCGAACATATTTCGCGAAACTCCAGGAACAGCCATTTAAGTGACGAAGTTCAAAAAAGTCAGCAGGATCTGGGTAACTGCTTCTCCGGACTGTCAGCGTTGCCCACCATCAAGGAATCGGTTAAAACTCTTATCCAGGAAGCTTTGAAGCGGTCTGAAAACAATCAGAGCATTGCCGCCAGGATGCTGGGAATCACACCTCAGGCGCTCAGCGCCCGGCTCAAGAACAACGGCGATCAAACTTAAAATATGTCAGGGAACATGGATTTATGAAAAAAGATCTGACTAAAACATCGGATTTCGATGCATATGAACTGCAGCGCAGACTGGAGGAACAACTGACAACGACCGAATTCAAGCCCGCCGCAGCAACGCCGGTGCCCGATTCGGAGCATATCTATGAACCTGTCAGCCAAACAGACATCAGCCCAATCAGAATTCTAGTGGCGGATGACAATACCGTTGACCGCAGAGTGGCAAAATCCATCCTTCATAAACTCGGCTACCACGCGGATTTCGTTTCCAATGGCAAAGAAGCAGTCAGTATCATGGAGGAAAAACATTATGATATGGTGCTGATGGATTGCGTAATGCCGGTCATGGACGGTTTTGAAGCTACTGCCATCATCCGTAATCCGGGATCGCCGGTGCTCGACCATCAGGTCCCGGTTATTGCCATGACCGCAGGTTTTATCGAAGGCCATGAGGCTAAATACATCAATGCCGGCATGAACGATTACATTGCCAAGCCGATCTCGCTGCCGAAGCTGGCGGCGACCGTAAGTAAACTGGTCATATTGCACCCCGGCAACGGCAATATTGCGGCGGCAGAAGCCGGAACCGCCGTCTTTGACCGGCGTGAACTGGCGGAACGCCTCCTGAACGATGAAACCATGCTGCATGACGTCATAAGCGATTTTCTGCAAAATCTGCCCAAACAGCTGGAAGACTTGAAAGCCTCCATTGGAACTCCAATCCTGGCTCACATCATTAAAGATTCTGCAATGGCGATAGGCGCCAATGAACTTTTTCCGCTGGCCATGAAAATCGAGACCGCCGCCAAAAACCGCGATCTGGGAGAAGCCGCCAGACTGATGCCGCAGCTTGAAGAAGCCGCAGCCCGCTTAATTGCACTGTTGAAAAGCGAAATGCAGAAACATGACGTAAAAGGCTGAGCAGCAGGCGCATTATTACAGGATGAATGGATTAACCCGCGGATCGGAGGTCAGCAACGCCCGCGGCGGCGCCAGTCATCCCGGGTGTGTACTTCCGCCATTATTAAAACGGAATAAATCCGGTAGTTTTGCTGCTGCTTTTTCCAGCATATCCTTGTCATCCCGCAATTATTGTTGTTCCGGCGGACATATACTATTTCTCCTCTCCGTTTTTTCAATACAGCCTGACCATTAAATCTCATTCGTCCGGGATGAACAACTCCGATTATTCCGCCGCCTTGCGGCAAATGCTTCCATTTAAGATTTTTTGGGTGATAATGCCCAGTTCCCGGAGTTTTTCAGTTTGGCGTCATCTCCGGTCAACAACTCTTTATAATTATCTGTCACTAATCTGAACTTCTCCACATACATGTCAATCTCGCCGGGCCTGAATTTCTTAAACCATGGAATGTAGAAAGTATGCTCCTGTATATTATCCGCAACCGGGAAGTTCTCACTTCTGCCGGAAAAGTTAGTCGCTTTTCCGCTTCCATATACATCCGTGGCATAAAATAGTCGATGATCAGCAAGCGCCGCATTACATCCCGGATTACATATGCCGACGCCTTCGGCCTGCAATGCTTCACAAAAGCGTTTGACTGATAATCCTTCGAGTTCTTCGGGGTGATAAATCCCATGCGGACAATACCATCCGCCCATCGTGCAATTGGAATTTTTCGCCGGACGATGAGCTCTAATTCCCTTTGAGCCTTCAAGTCTGTCCCAAAAATAATTCATCGCCTTATCGACTTCCTCCATTTGTGCGGGAAAACACTTCAGCATCTCAATGCCGACGACACTTGACATCTGATGCATCCGATATTTATAACCGCCAATCGGAATTCCGGCTTCCGCCTTCAACTTCGGAATGGTCAATTCGCTTTGCCGTTCATAATGAGCAAAAAGAATTGCTCTTTCATAACATTCACGATCATTAGTAATAAATATTCCGGCTTCGCCGATCGCAAATGATTTGGCGCTCATAAGAGAAAATCCCGCGGCATCGCCAAATGTTCCGACCAGTTTACCCTTGTACAGAGAGCCGTACGCATGTGAAACATCTTCAATGACTTTCAAATTGTGCTTTTTAGCAATTGCCATGATCCTGTCCATATCCGCCGGATGTCCCAGATAATGAACCACCATGATCGCTTTAGTTTTAGGCGTTATGCGATGTTCTATATCATCCGGGTCGATACATAAAGTTACCGGATCAATATCCGCAAAAATGACGGAGGCTCCCAAAGTCAATGCCTGTACACAACTTGCCCAATAAGTAATATTGGGACAGATCATTTCATCACCAGCACCAAGTCCTACTGCATACATCGCGGCCTGCAAAGATGCGGTTCCCGAAGAGTGGCCAATTGCATATTTTACATCATACCATTTGGCGAATCCGGATTCGAACTCCTTCGTCAAATCAATTCCGGACATTTTGACTTCTCGCAATACTTTGATTACGCCATTTTCCATTTCCTGATTAATGATTGGCCAGAAAAACATATCACTGCCGGTATTGAACATGTTCCCGCGATCCAAACTGGGTAGTTTTTCATCTATGCTTAATGCTAACTTATTCATCTTAATCCTTGGAATTATAGTTTATTGGTTTTATCATTAACGGCTTCTCTTTATTCCATATTCATTAATTCTGCAATACTGCTTGAGTGTTCAGCGCTATTTGTATGTGCAAGCTTGTTTCTGACTAGGCAAGCGCGATATTCAGTGATCTTGCGATATGGCGGCAGGAGTTTCGGATAATGAAAAGAATCAGGAGATTGCTTCAATTTAGTTATGGCTTTTAAGGCGTCCGCTTTAATCATTTCACATGATCGCAATGGAGCAAGATGTTCTGCGCTGAGTTTTGCATTTTCATATTCTTCCGCCGTACATTCACGATGCCAGTTGTCAGGCAGCAATCCCTTCTTGACGGATACAGTTATTACTCCAGGAGTTAAAGCTTCCGCTTCCGCCGCTAGCTCTTTTTCGCCGCAGGCGAGAATAGTCGGAATGCCTAATTCCATGGCGCAAAGCGCTAACATGCCGTATTCGCCAACAGATAAATTATTTATGCGGCAGTCAATTACATCCGTCCAGCCGGTATGTGACATGTGAGAGTATGGAGTTCCGGCTTTTGCATGTTGTCCAACAAATGCAAGCGCGGAATATGTTTTATCCAATCCCCATGGCCAAACTTTTTCGTATCTTCCCCGGCTCAATATTGCTCTTTTATCCAATAATTCCGGGTCTATGCCGCCGCAGCCATGTCCGTCTACAACTACAACTTCGGCAACTCCGCCCAAAAAAAATCCGTCTATTGCTGCATTTACTTCGGCAGTAAGCAAACGCTGCCCTTTTTCGTAATTCCGTCCATCGGGATAGACCCAGTCTTTGAAATTCAAAATACCGGCACATCCCTCCATATCTGTCATAATCATTATTTTCATAATTATCTTTTCCCGGTTTTCCGGTTTGTGCCGCTTCATCTATATCTCAAGCAATCTTTCCGCATTGCCATGATAGATATTTTCCAGAACCGGCAATGGCAGATCAAGCGAGTTAATTAGTTCCTGATGCGCGTTGCTGAAATGATCTCGCGAGTACAAAATGCGTTCCTGGAATTCCAGGATGAATTTTCTGGCATGACTCAAATCGCGGCTCAATGCTAAGCGTCCGGACCCGGCCGATATATCACAGTAAAGGTTGAGATATTTTCGCAAAAGTTCAGATATTCTGCCGTTTTCGACAACTTTCGCATTTTCCGGCGGATAGTCTTCTTTCAGGCAATATTCATCGTCAGATATATGTATCCAGAATCCCGGCGCATGTCCGAGAAAAACAGTCTCCGGGCAGGCCTGCAGAACGCGTTCCAGTGTATCAATCGTACCGCCAAACCACTCGCCCCACGGTTTGTCACAGGTGCGCTGGCGGTCATACTGCATGTGAAGCACCACCGGCATTTTCAGTTCGCCGGCCAGACGGAACATTCGCAGCGCATCCGGATTGTCATACATCATGCGGCATTTCACTTCTCCGCAGATTTTTGCGCCATAGATACTATTGGCGGCTTTCAGTCTGGCACATGCATTCGGGAGTCTTGGATCCGGAGCATAACCAAGGATAAAGCGTTCCGGAGCTCGTTCCACATAAGAGATACAGCGTTCAAAAGGAACAGGTCCGCCGGACGGATTGGCAAACAGTTTTGCCGGAGTAGCCTCATTGTAATAAGCCAAATATTCGTGTTCGGCGGTTTCCCAGTTCAGCAGCCATGTCCGGCTGATGCCGCACTGGTCCATGTTCGTTAGAAATCTATCCAGATTATGTCCAAGCCAGTCAGGATGGTTATGTGCATCAATAATTTTCATTTTTTATCTATTTTTAAAGTTTAGGAGTTGTTAAAAAATAAATGAGCCTTTTTAATCCTCTTTTTGCGGTAGAATTGCATAGTTCCA
>CAIJKT010000185.1 GCA_903821255.1 uncultured Lentisphaeria bacterium
CAGCAAGTTTTCGCACTCTATTGTAGACCGCAAAATTATTGACGTTAACTTCCGCCGCATTACCATTCCAGGCTTCAATCTTCTTGATCAGGTCTTCTTCGGTAAGCCGGTTTGAATAGGACATTGCATCTGCCGGATTGGCATATTCGACCATTTGGGTTCTGGGATTTACAACATAATCAATTCCCTTTAAAGTCCATGATTCCGGACCTGTCTTGACCGGGCGTTCATAGTTCGGCGAAGCAGGCGCTCCCGTGAGACGCACCATATCCAGACTGAAAAATTTACAGATGGCAAATTGAGCTTTTGCAGACGCTTCGACCAGTTCTTCCCAGCTTATGCCCTCGGACATTGCATCCCAGCATGATGCCTGATGCGTTGCCACTGTTTTGCCGCAGACAGCCCAGTGGATGGGCTGAAACGGCTGAAAAATCTCAAACAACGGAGTTCTGTCAGGTACTTTATGGGTAAATGCCAGATTTATTCTCTCAGTTCCGGTGCTCATACGTCAACCTTCTTCTAAATATTTCTGCTTTTTAGATACTCATATTCCGCTCCGATATTTTTAACATATACTATGGAAGCGGCACTGACAACCTGACGAGGACGTCTGGTTAATAAAAGACTCCATCATGCCTGACCCACATGCTGTTGTCGTTGGGCGAGGCCATGGATACCGACGGACCGTAAATCGGACTGGCGGGATTGCTTAATAATTGCTGTGCCGCATTTTCACCTTTCGCGCCTTTTGACCGGGCTCCTACCACATGCCCGTCTACATAAACGGCATTGCATTCGGAATACTCCTGGTGCGCCGGCCAGATGATGGGGCCATTGCCCGGGATGTCGTAGTAGCTGTTTACTCTATAGTTGCCGAGCGGGGTAATATCTCCAACCGCGCGGGGCCCCCTGGCAGATTCCGCAAACATGACAGTTTGCGATGTGCGGCGGCATTGTGTCAGTCGTGCAGGACTGGGGGTTGTAAGCGGTGTTCGGGTAAATGCCAGGTATCTGTGATTGTATCCGTAATCAGGGAATTGCCATTCAGCCATAGTAAGATCGCTGAGCCCGGAGGCGGGATTGTCCCAGAAATCCTTGTAATAGGTGGTGTTTCCACTCGGGAGCATGCGCAGGCGGGACGGACAGAGCATCTGTTTTTTTGTGATGAATCTTGCCTTGACAAACACTCCCGTCCAGAAAGGACCAACGCCGACATTGCTATCCGAACAGAACATGTCATCGTAACTGGAGAGGTAATTATGCATAGCCAGTCCCAGTTGTTTGAAATTATTTTTGCAACTGGTGCTTCTCGCCACTTCCCGGGCTTTGTTGAGCGCAGGCAGCAGCATGGCTGCAAGAATTGCGATGATGGCAATCACAACCAGGAGTTCGATGAGTGTAAAATTTCTTTGTTCTCTGCATTTTTTCATTATAGATACTTCTCGTTTCGGGGTTTAGAAAACTATTTATTTGAATACGTTAATTCATAAACCTTGCGGCATCCGGATGCCGCAAGGAGTTTTACCTGAACGTTCTGATTAATCTTTTGCAATTTCTATCAGAGTTACTATAAGTACAACATTCACGCACTATTTCCATTTGATCAAAGCCGCATTTATTTCTTCAATCATTTCTGCAACCTTGATGCGGTATTTCATTAAATTATCCGGATCATCTGAATAATTATTGACCGCGACCGCCACCTCTGCGGGAATTGTCAGCAGGGCTGATGCTCTGTCCAGCAGCGCCTGCTTATCCTGGTGATTACTGCTTTTCAACATTTCAATGCGATTTTTCAGCATTGTCAGGTATTCATAATCAGCTACACCGTCCCGTAGATTTTCCAGGCGGAGCGATGGATATATCCGCCCGTCCGGCCCCGGATAAACCAGATTGCCCATGCCGTTCTTGCTGACCCGTTTTTTGGTAAAGATATTAACGATATATGCTTTCCAGGGAGCTTTCGGCCATTGATCCTTAATGTCAAGATTGGTAGACCATTCGCGATTGATGCTCCAGTACAATACCCCGTCAATTTTATACATGAAACTGAGAGTGGCGATGATTCTGCAATCGAACACCGGATAATCCAGGAAAAAGTTCGGATAAGGTTTGCTTGGAGAGTCTGCGGCATACCACCAGATTTCATCGCCGCGCTGTTTAAGTTCCTGCAATGCTTTCAGCTCATCTTTATCGCCGAAGTGATAAAAAAGCGGACACCAGGCGTTGTAGAGATCCCTGATCTCGGGAATTGGAAATGACGTCTGCATCGCCTTCAGGCCCGGGATTTTGTTCCGCATTGCCGGAAGTACCTGTCTGGCTGCCGGCAGATATTTCATATTGGCAGATATTTCGTCGTAAGCATAATAATAGGCATATTTTTCAAGCCCGGCGGCTTTGATTTTTTCATAAACCGCGGCTTTGGGATCAATGATTTTCTCCAGCTCCTGCGCTGAAACAGGCGCGGCAGGTCCGTCGGCCGAGAACGTCAGGAAATTTATTCTATCCTTTAGTTTCTCGAGATATTCCTGTGCGGGATAACTGCCGTTGGTATGTTAATTATTTTTTGGAGAGATGACATAATTCAGCAGAAAATCATAAATATACATTCTCTGTTTTTCGTTAAGCGCTTTGCAGCC
>CAIJKT010000186.1 GCA_903821255.1 uncultured Lentisphaeria bacterium
AGTGTGACGCTCCCATGCCGCTTGGGAATTGGATTACCCCGGAAACCAGTGAACAGCACAACAAAGCGGCGCAGGAGTGCCGCAGTCCAAAGTCAGGCCAAAGCGCCTGACAAAAATACGAAAGCCGGTCGTCTGACCGGTTTTATACATAATGACGGTTGGCATGGCCTTCGCCGTTGGAGCAAAATGGATTTTGCAGCTCCGGCGGAACGATCCATGTTGTAGCAACGGACTTCAGTCCGGTGAATGATGATAATTAAAATTTGGAGCTCCGCGGGAACGAAACATATAAGGATTGATATGATTCGAGCCTACGCCTCTCAATGGCGGCATCTCAAAAAGTGTCAACTATCTCTAAACCCTTTTGAAACATGCCCATTCCGTTTGTCGTTTTCAGCGTTGCCCTCTGTTCAATATCGTCATGGTGATTTTTATCATCGTTTCTTTTTCTTCCGGCTTTGACACCGCGATGAGAAGAGTAAGCGAGGCAAGGCCGTCATTGCTGATCAGTTGCTCTCCGTCGGGGGTATAGAGAAGATGATTGCGTTCTAGAAAATAGAGAAAAAGAGCGGCGGCGATCCGCTTGTTGCCATCCACAAATGAATGGTTCTTGACAACCAGATACAAGAGCATGGCGGCTTTATGCTCGACAGTCGGATACAATTCCGCACCATTAAAGCTTTGATATATCTGATTCACCGAACTGTCAAAACTGCTGTCTTTCGGCTTGCCGAAAACATTGGAATCGAACTGCCGGCGCATGGATTCAAGCACTTTCAGAAATTCTTCCCTGGCTATTCTGACAGCGGGATTTTTCGATCTGCCGGTTGTCTCCAGATTTTCATGGTCGTAGTCGTCCAGAATATCCAGTCCCTCGGCAAAATCAGCCAGTATCTTCAACACATTCCGGGCTTCTTCCAGATTCCGCACCTGCGCTTGAACGCTTCGCTCCACCAGCCTGATGGATTCTCTCAGTTTTTGCAAATGTTCGTTCTTTTCCCGCAGCAGTTTTTCGTTAATCGTATAACCTTTGACCAAATGTTCTTTCAGGATGCGACTGGCCCAGATGCGGAACCGCGTACCCTGCCTGGAGTTGACGCGATAACCGATGGAAAGAATCATATCCAGGTTGTAATAGAGTATATCCCGGCGTACTTGCCGCTTGCCTTCCTGCCGAACTTGTGCAAATTTTGCACAAGTTGCGGCTTCTTCCAACTCGCCGGTATCAAGAATATTTTGAATATGTTTAACCAAAGATGTCCGGTCAGTCGAAAACAGCTCTTCCAACTGGTGCTGGGTCAGCCAGAGCGTTTCAGATTCAAGCCGTACTTCAGTTTGAACTGTTCCATCCGGATTGGTATAGATGACTATTTCACCCTTATTCTGCATCATGTCTCTTTTTCCATTTTCCTTACGCACATATCCAGTATCCTCGGCAGTATCCAGTACGATATTATGCCCCGCACCTTCAGCCTTGTATTGTTATAATAAACCGTTTTCGATAATTATCAACCCGATACGACAAAATTGCTGATGAAGTAATCTAAAAGATTAACATGAAACGTCTACCGCCGCAGGCGTGGTACGAACAGGCGCAAACGGCAATTTTTTTGCTTGCATTTCGCGGAACACAAAGCATGTTAAAGCGAATCCATTGCGGCAGGCGATCCCGACTGGTTAAAAAGGAATTCAATAAATAACATTATTTCAAAATCTTGCGACTGAAAATATTAAAATAAGATGTGAAAAAAACGATAAATCATATGGATATATACATAGAAAGTGAAAATAAAGTGGACAGACCCCGCTCCCGAAGTTGATTGCGGCAGGCGGTCCCGACTGGTTGCGGAGCGCAGCCAGGGAAGCTGAAATTAAACAATATACAGATGAATAAAAAGCTTATATTGATTTTATTTAAAGATCATTTTTAGATGTAATGTATGGATAATTATGTACAAAAATATAATAAAGAATAAGAAATATGGGGTCAGACAACGCGCGGTACAACCCCGCTCGGTTCAAATGTATCTTATATAGATTGTGCCAGTATAACAATGTGCAACAATAATTAAATAAGTGTAATAAGATTTAAAATGAACAAAATATTTTATTTAGTCTTTGGAATCATTAATTTATTAATGGCATTGTCCGCAGTAATCTATGGAATATATGGGATTATTTTTATCAATATCGTTAGTGGTATATTTCTTATCCTATTCGGTATGGTTGGATTAATGATGTCCGTAGGTTGTTTCTTAAGATATAAAGAATGTGACAAAGGTGAAATAAAAAGAATTGCTGAAAAGTTTAAGCTTGTTTCTCATGATAAAGAAGTTTTTGTTGTTAGTCATTTTGATACTGATGGAATTACTTCAGCAGCTATTTTACTTAAGGCATTAAAAAGAATGGATGTTCGATTCTCTGTAAAAATAATTAAAACTTTAGAAAGA